>JBFHPZ010000312.1:0-3899 GCA_041592495.1 Gammaproteobacteria bacterium
AGTGCTTCGGCACCTGCAATGCTCCCGGTCTTTATATCAATTTTAGGCTGGTAAAAAAGTTGAAACTCATTATTGCGAATCGCTTCATTAAGTTGTTTCTCCAGTGCAATGCGGATGGATAGCGATTCATTCATGGTTTCAGCAAAATACTGATAATTATTTTTGCCACTTTCCTTGGCGTGATACATGGCAAGGTCGGCATATTTAATCAGGGTGTCGATATCTTCCGAATCATCAGGGAAAATGCTGATACCGATACTGGCGCCAGTGCTGAAATTGTGATTGCCTAATTTTACGGGGTCATGCATGCTTTCGATAATGCGTGCTGCAACCTTGCTGGGGATGAAGTTGTCGGAGATGTTAGGTATTAAAATGATAAACTCATCACCACCCAGTCGGGCAATGATATTGTCCGCTTCATCGTCGCCACTGGTTTGTGCAATGTAATCAGTGTCACGCAGTGTGTGTTCAAGTCTGTCGGCAATCTCCTTAAGAAAAATATCGCCATTGTGATGGCCCAGGGTGTCATTCACCCATTTGAAATTGTCCAGATCAAGAAATAGTACGGCCAGCTTCTCATTGTTACGCTTGGCATGGGCGAGAGTATGCCGCAGGTAATCTCTGAACATTAATCGATTGGGTAAGCCGGTCAATGTGTCGTGATAGGCAATGTATCGAACCCGTTCATCGGATTTTTGCAGGTTAATGCTCATTTCACTGATGGCATGAGCGAGCGATCCCATCTCATCATCTCGATCAATGTTGATAATCGTATCAAGCTTGCCACGACCTATTTCGTGAGCTGCAATGTCGAGTATTTGAATGGGGTTGAGAATAAAATATTTAATGGCTGAAAAGATTAACAGGGATGTCAGTAGAATCGCCATAACTGCTATGGTTATAACAATATTTTTCAACCATGCAACTTTATCTTGCAATTCATCTTCTGGTAAGCGGGCAAATAAATAAAGGTGTTCACCCAGATTAATGCCTTTGAAAAATGAAACCTGGCTATCAATATCGGTTTTGTAAGTGCTGAGATTTTCTGTATTTGTTCGCAGCCTGTTGAATAACCAGGGCAATATGATGCTTGAATGTGTATCAATATTCTGTTCTGTATCCACCAGCATATTATTCAGGCTGCTTTGTGGGTTAAAAATAACATAGCCTGTGTTGTCAGTAATAAACAAGCCGCCTGTCTTGCCAAATCTGGTTGACTCTATTGTTTTCTGTAATACTTCCAGGCTGACGGTCACTAATAAATAGCCGCGCAGTTTAGGAGCCTTGCTTGCGGCATCAATTGAGCGATCATTTAGTACCATACGCTTTGAAACATATAATGCCGGTTCCTTATTGCCGGGATTGATTGCGATGGTGGTAAATATTTCCTTTTTACTGCTGATCATTTCCTGGATAACAGGTGGGGCAGGTTCGTCTTCAGCGTGACTGTTTGAGTAATCAGTGGCTTGATGGAAATCTTCCTCTCCATCGGGAAGGATAATCCTGATTTCATAATATTCCGGATAGGAGTTTTGATAGCTGTTTAACAAACGCTGTAAGGGTCTGTGTAACAGGCTATATCTATCTTCCTCGCTTTCTGTAAGTACATACTTAACCAGCAGACTGGATTGAGAAAGCTGTTCGATATTGGCGATGGTATTGTTAACCCGAGTTTCGTAGTTACTGCTGATTTGTGTTATCAGTGTATTGATATGATCAAGAGATTTTTCTTCATAGATGGAAACAAGCTGGGTATAGGCAAACCAGCCCAGAACAAGTAACGGCAGTAAAATGACAGGAATAAGGATGCCAATAATTTTTCGTTGTAATTTCACTGTTATTACTGCGTGACTAGACTGTTATAAATGCTATTACGTAGTTTCTGGATATTGAATGGAACTGTTGTATGAGTTTCTGAGTTCTTTAGCGCCTCTGCATTTGGATAAATAATCGGATTTTTCAGGAATTCATCAGGCAACAGTTTCTCCGCTGCCTTGTTGGGTGTGGCGTAATAAACAAACTCTGCAAGTTGTGCAGCATTTTGGGGTTCGTTCAGGAAATTAATAAATTGAAATGCCAGATCAGGATTGCGGGATTTGCTGGATACCGCAAGATAGTCTACCCAGATGTTGCCACCTTCTTTGGGTAACACATATTCTATTTGTGGATTCATTTCCTGTAGCATAAGTGCATCGCCGCTATACATCATGGCGGCATATACCTCTCCCTTATGCAGAGTTGAATCTTCATTCACGGAGGGAATGGCATATTTATACACATGGGATTTTTGTTGCTGTAACAGTTCTTGCGCAGCTTTGTATTCTTCCGGTGAGGTACTATTGGCGGAATAACCCAGGCTTTTTAGTGCCATGGCAATAAGATCACCGGAATAATTCAGCATGAGTATTTTCTTATGCAGTTTTTCATCAGGCTCAAACAACTGTTTCCAGCTGTTAATCTCGTAACCCACCAGGTCTTTACGGTAGGCAATGCCGGTGGTGCCCCAGAAGAAAGGGACGGAAAAACCTGCTGCATCTTCAAATTTGCCCAGCCATTTCTGATCAATATGTTTGAGATTGGGCACCTGTTTTGGCGTAATACTCGCCAGCCAGTTACGATTGTGATAATTGTGCAGAGCAATGCCGGACGTCAGGATGACGTCATAACCTTCGGCCTCAGTTAACAGCAGCATTTCATCGCGGGATTCATCATTCTCAAAATAGACCATACGAACTTTGGCGGCATATTTGTTTTCAAATGCCTTAATGAGCTCCGGGTCCATATAATCTGACCAGGTGAAGAACACTAATTCCTGTACGGGTGCAGTATTTTGTTGAGTAGCAAACGACGTGGAAACGGCAGTAATGGAAAAGATAGCGATAATGACGGTAACAAAATCAACAAATCTACGCATATTGAAACCCTAAAAGTGTACCCTGCTCTTGATTGTAGCTATCGTTGAGAGGCTGGTGATGCCCTGAATGAATGAAGACAATATCTTCCTGTATAAATATAGTTGTTTTTTGTAAGATAGTGATGCTTCCGCGTCGGATGATCCTGACGCAAAAAATTATCATGTAAATGGATACATTAACCGAGCAGGATTATTAAAATGTGTGGAATTGTAGGGGCTGTGGCGGAACGTAATGTAACGCCGATTTTGCTGGAAGGTTTACGTCGTCTGGAATACCGTGGTTATGATTCTGCCGGTATTGCCGTTTTGAATGATGAAAATTGTCTGGATCGTATCCGCAAACTGGGCAAGGTTGAAAACCTGGCGGAGTCCATCAAGCAGCGCCCTCTCAAGGGCTTCACCGGTATTGCCCATACCCGCTGGGCGACCCATGGCGAGCCCGCCGAGCGTAATGCCCATCCCCATATTTGCAACAATAAAGTGGCCGTGGTGCACAACGGTATTATCGAAAATCACAGCCATTTGCGTGAACAGCAAAAAGCCCTGGGTTTTGTGTTTACCTCGGAAACCGATACGGAAGTGATTGCCCATCAGGTGGAAATTTATCGTCAGCAGGGTAATGATTTACTGGCTGCAGTGAAAAAGGCAGTGGTGGATTTCGAAGGTGCCTATGCCCTGGGCGTCATCGCCACCGAGGAACCGGGGCGGTTGATCGCCGCTCGAAGTGGCAGCCCTTTGGTCATTGGCGTCGGCTTCGGTGAATACTTTATCGCCTCCGATGTGGCGGCGTTGTTACCTGTCACCCAGCGTTTTATTTTCCTGGAAGAGGGCGATATAGCCGATATCCAGCGCGAATCCATCGCCATCTATGACAAATTTGACCAGCGGGTCGAGCGCGAAGTCCGTACCTCCGAGTTGACGGTTGATGCCGTCAGCCGTGGTGAATTCCGCCACTACATGCTGAAAGAAATCCATGAGCAGCCCA
>JBFHPZ010000313.1:0-3899 GCA_041592495.1 Gammaproteobacteria bacterium
TCACCGATCTTCAGAGTACGTTTACCACCGATCAGGATGCTAACGCCCTTGTCATCACCGGGGTGAAGTGCTTTAGGCATAACATTCAGACAGTGCATGCAACGTACACAGTTACGGTTATCAACCTGGATAGTGTCATCATCACCCAGAGCCAGAGCCTGAGTTGGGCAACGAGTAATTACGTTGTCGATGATGTACTGACGACCTTTGGTTTTCAGGTAGTTTTTGAATTCAGCCTGATCAACTTTCATGTCGTCGCGCCAGGTGCCGATTACAGCGAAGTCTGAACGCTCGATGGAGTTCTGACAGTCGTTAGGGCAACCGGATACCTTGAATTTAAACTTGTAAGGCAGTGCAGGACGATGGACGTCATCAGTGAAGTTGTTAACCAACCAGCGCTGAATCGCATGCTCATTACAGTTAGACATTTCACAACGAGCTGAACCTACGCAAGACATGGCTGTACGTACGCATGGGCCGGCACCACCAAGGTCCCAACCGTATTCGTTGATTTCGTCGAAGAATGTCTGGGTACCAGCAGTTGTAGTACCGATGAACATGATGTTACCTGTCTGACCGTGGAACGTTACCAGACCAGAGCCATGCTTTTCCCAGCTGTCAGCCAGCTGATTGAGCATTTCAGTGGTGTAGTAGTTGCCAGGAGTAGGCTGTACACGCAGGGTGTGGAATTCTTTTGATTCAGGGAAGGCTTTAGCGACTTCTGAAAAACGGGGAATAATACCGCCGCCGTAGCCGAATACAGATACTGTACCGCCTTTCCAGTAACCTTTACGCGTTTCATAAGAATGCTCCAGCTGACCCAAAAGTGAGCTGGTAATATTGTTTATGAATTCGCTGGGGTGATTGTCACGCAGTTTTTTGATGCCGCTGATGAAGCTAGGCCAGGGGCCATCTTCCAGTACATCTAACATTGGTGTTTCATAGATCTTTTTTGCAGCCATGGCGATCTCCGTAGTGGGACGACAGGTTCTTATCCTAGGGGGCTGGTAAACCTGCACCCCTTGTTTATTAATGAACAACTTAAGCTATTCATTTAAGTTTTTGGCAGATCTCCGGGTAAACAGAAATCCACCCCTTAATCAGTGCGTTGTAGTCTAGGGCCAGTAAGGCAGGCAGAATATCCTACCCATGGGGGGGAATAAGATATTACTTTTATCCCTAATGGGATATATGCATCTGTTGTTACTGTCCCAATTCAACTCAGCAGTGATCAAGGGGACAATAATATAGCATTATTTTTTCGCTAAAGGTTACTGATATGCCTATAAAATTTCCCTTGAGCGAGGCGATGTGGCGGATGTTGCAGGAAACAGGTGAAAGCATCTGGTTGCAAAAACGGCTGTGTCATGGCTGATAAAGGTTACACTTGTGCTTGTTTTAAAAGCTTGTGGCTGGAGCCAATTTTGAATATGAATCCTTTTTTACTGGATAATGACAGTGCCTATCGCAGCTGGCGGGCTGAAAAGCTGGAATCCTATCCGCAGTTCGCGAAACAGTTATTTGTGAAGATTGCCGGGAACAGGCTATCTGACCAGGAATACCAGCAGTTACGGGCTTTGTGTGATAAAGCCAATATGGCCATATATCAACTTCAGGATCCGGAACTGGGTAGTAAGGAATTTGTGAAGGAACTGGGCCTCAGGTTGGGTCTTGAGCATCTTGATGGGAATCTGTGTGCCGATGATGACAGTATTACCTCATTACAGGTAATGGATACCGGCCGACATGCTGGTTATATCCCCTATACAAATCGCCGTTTAAGCTGGCATACCGATGGTTATTACAATCTGCCAGAGCGGGCTATCCGCGCTATTGTAATGCATTGTGTTCAGGATGCTGCTGAAGGTGGGGTGAATATGCTGCTGGATCACGAAATAGCCTACATTCAGCTACGTGATCAAAATCCTGAGATTATCCGTGCATTGATGCGGGAAGATGCCATGACCATCCCCCCAAATATTGAAGATGGGCAAACTTTGCGTACGGCACAATCTGGCCCGGTATTTTCCATCGATCCCAGTTCGCAGCGGCTGCATATGCGTTTCAGCGCACGTACACGCAATATTATCTGGCAAGATGATGACATCACCCGGGAAGCTGTGGCTTGTATAAACGCTTTACTGACCCCAGATAACCCTTATGTTATTGAGTACAGACTAAAGCCGGGTGAAGGTATAATTTGTAATAATGTGCTTCACTGCCGCACCGGTTTTAGTGATGATCAGGTGAGTGGACATACTCGCTTGCTGTTCAGGGCGCGATATTATGATCGTGTAAAAGATAAATATTAATGAATGGTAAAATTTCATGTTGTATCTAAGTGAAGTGTTGATGCAGGAGCACGATTTAGCGAGTTTTAATGACCTGGTGGAGGCGCTCAAGCTGCGTGCCCGTAAAGGCGCCATGTTTTTCCAGATTGATGTGCGCCCTCCCTTTCCCGATACGCCCAATGATTGGGAAACACGCCTGGAGTCGGCATTTACTTCACCAAACAGGTGAGTTATCTCGTTAACTCATTGAAAAGCAGGCTATTTTGAGGTTGTACTATTATGCTATGGGTTGAAGATGACGATAAGCAGGAATTTGTGGTTCCTGATGATATTGTCGATTTATATTTCAAAATTAAGTGCAGGCAGATTGCACTGGATCATGCCCATGATCTTTCTCTTGCCTTGCATCAGGCATTGCCATGGCTATCAGATGAGGATCGAGCCGGTATTCATTTAATACATGGTGCCTCCAGTGGTAATGGATGGCAGCGTCCTGATGAAAATGAGGGCGAGGATTTTATTTATCTATCCCGACGTGCGCGTATGGCAATACGTGTTCCGAAGACCCGTATCGCGGATGCAGAAGCATTAATCGGTCAATCTCTGGATGTGGGGGGAAATCAGGTTGAAATTGGCGAGTCCCAGGTCAAGCAACTGACAACCCTTGGCACACTGTTTTCCCGCTATGTGCATGTGAAAGAGGGGGAAGACGAGGAAGTCTTTTTACAACGTATTGTCCATGAAATGAAAAGTCTGGGTTTGAGTGTGAAAAAGGTCTTATGTGGTGTCGGCCATGAATTTTCTTTGCCCGAGGGCAACGTCAAGACCATGAGTGTTATGGTGGCTGATCTGTCGCCGCAGCATTCAGTGTTGTTGCAGCAAAAGGGGATTGGAGAAGGCCGCAAGCTTGGATTTGGACTGTTTATTCCCCATAAAGGCATCAAGCCTGTAGGCGATATGTCTGAAAAATCCCATTTTAGTGGCACCTGATCAATATAATTGCGAAAAGTCTCCCAACTATAACCAATGGGATAAGTGACTTTACCTACAAAGTATGGTTAATTATGCCCCCTTAATATTTTGGCTTTATTAGTAGTACTGTTAAATCGAGGCTTGAACAATGGCAATAGAAGTTAACGGCAAAACAATTGAAACGACAGAGGCTGGTTACCTGGCCAATGTTATGGACTGGGATGAAGATGTTGCACTGGCCCTGGCCAAGGACGAAGGCATTGAAATGACTGACAAGCACTGGGATCTTGTCAAATATCTACGCGATGAGCACGTCAATAATGGCGGCAATGAGCCTAATGAGCGTACTATTCTGAAAGAAATGGGTAAAATCTGGGGTGGCAAACCTTCCAGCAAGGATACATTTGAACTGTTTCCACTGGCACCCAGTAAGCAAGGCCGTAAGATTGCCGGTCTGCCGCAAAGTACCCGTAAAGGCGGATACTAATCGTTCTGCCTCTATTCCCATTGGGGTAGAGGCAGTATACTAAATTCCGGCTATACTCCCGCAACCTGTGGTTAATATGACCGGATTAATGAATTCATGAGGTGGAGCCAATGAGCGACAGAAAGACACTGATCAACGAATTGATCGCA
>JBFHPZ010000314.1:0-3887 GCA_041592495.1 Gammaproteobacteria bacterium
CATAGATCTTCGCTGGCAAAGGCGTGGTGTTTGAAAATTCTAGAGTGACATGACCTTCCCATTCCGGCTCCAGGGGTGTCACATTGACAATAATGCCGCAGCGGGCATAGGTGGATTTGCCCAGACAAATCGTCAGTACGTTACGCGGAATGCGGAAAAACTCCACGGTACGCGCCAGAGCAAAGGAATTGGGCGGAATAATGCAGACATCGGATTGCAGACTGACGAAGCTGTTATCTGCAAAGTTTTTCGGATCCACAATGGCCGAATTGATGTTGGTGAAAATCTTGAATTCGTTGGCGCAACGCACGTCATAACCATAACTGGAGGTGCCATAGGAAATCATGCGCTCATTGCCGGGACGTGCCCTCACCTGACCGGCTTCAAACGGCTCGATCATGCCTTCATTTTCCGCCATGCGGCGAATCCACTTATCTGATTTAATGCTCATTCTGTTTGCCCTGAAATGCGCCACTCGCGTTGTCTTTCTTCAGCATCCTGTAGTCGTGTACATCTTCGCTACCGGCTTCCTGCCTCTCGCGAAATACCGTACATCCTGTACAGCTTCACTACCGGCTTCCTGCCTCTCGTGAAATACCGTACATCCTGTACAGCTTCACTACCAGCTTCCTGCCTCTCGTGAAATACCGTACATCCTGTACATAAAAATGCCGCCAGTTTTTAGGTGGCGGCATTCTATCATGATGCAGACAGGGTGGGCACGGCCCACCGTCCATTAGTTATTCTGAATAACTATATTAGGGAACTTGGTGCTGTAGTCCTTGGCCTGCAATGACAACTTGGCCGCAGTACGACGAGCAATTTCGCGGTAAATATTACCCACGGTGCCATCGGGATCAGCCGCAACGGAAGGTGTGCCTTCGTCTCCATTGACACGAATGGCGATATCCAGCGGCAGGGCGCCGAGGAAATCCACATCATAGTCTTCCGACATGCGCTCACCGCCGCCCTGACCAAAGATGGGTTCAGCATGGCCACAGTTGGAGCAGATATGCACGCTCATGTTTTCGATAATACCCAGTACAGGTACTTCCACTTTCTGGAACATCTTCAGACCCTTTCGGGCATCCAGCAGGGCGATATCCTGTGGCGTGGTTACAATCACGGCACCACTCACCGGTACTTTTTGCGCCAGTGTTAACTGGATGTCACCTGTACCCGGTGGTAAATCGATAACCAGATAATCCAGGTTTGACCAGTTGGTATCAGTCAGCAACTGTTCCAGTGCCTGGGTTACCATGGGGCCACGCCAGATCATGGGGGTTTCTTCGTCGATCATGAAACCGATGGACATGGCCTGTAAACCATGGCCCTGCATGGGTTCCAGGGTTTTGCCGTCGTTAGATTCGGGTTTGGACTTGATACCCAGCATGCGCGGTACAGAAGGACCATAAATATCCGCATCCAGAATACCCACGGAAGCGCCTTCGGCTTTCAGTGCCAGCGCCAGATTCACCGCTGTAGTGGATTTACCCACACCACCCTTACCGGAGGCGACAGCAATGATGTTCTTGATGTTCTGCATGGGTTTCAGGCTGGATTGCACGGAATGGGCAATGATTTTAGAGCTGATATCAACAGCAACCGAATCCACACCAGCAATAGCGCCAACCTGTTTGGTCAGTTCTTCAGTCAGCTTGGCGTGGTGACCAGCTGCGGGGAAACCCAGCACGACCTTGAATGAAACCTTGCCGCCCTCTATCTTGATATCGCGAACCGCGCCGGAGGACATCAGATCCTTTTCAATATAGGGATCGATATATTTTTTGATTGCATCTTCAACCTGTTGCTGTGAAACACTCATGGTACGTACTCCAAGACCTGTATTCTGTAAGGCCGTAAATCGCCTGAAATTAATGAATGGCGCATTCTACACCAGGGATCAGGCAATTAAACCCTACCTTTATGGCTATATCCCGCTGCGCCGCTCGAAATGCTGTGAATTCCTGACTATGGTGGTCGGGATTAGGTTTTTCAAGGCTCACAGATGAAAAATAAGCATCAAAGTGCTAACTTATGCGGCCTCATTCCTACGCCCGATGTTGAATTATGACTGAACCACGCAAAATCCTGGTCACCAGCGCCCTGCCCTATGCCAATGGCCCGATCCATCTGGGACATCTGGTGGAATATATCCAGACCGATATCTGGGTGCGCTACCAGAAAATGCGTGGCAATGAATGCTACTACGTCTGCGCCGATGACGCCCACGGCACCCCCATCATGTTGCGCGCCCGTCAGGAAGGCATAGACCCGCAACAGCTGATCGATCGCATGCATGCGGAACACAGCCGTGATTTCACCGGTTTCCATATCGCCTTCGATAATTACTACAGCACCCATTCCGATGAGAACCGCGATATCGCCAGTACCATCTACAAGCGCCTGAAAGCCGATGGCCACATCGATGTACGCACAGTGCGCCAGCTCTATGACCCGGAAGCCAAGATGTTCCTGCCGGACCGTTTCATCAAGGGCACCTGCCCCAAGTGCGGCGCGGATGATCAATATGGCGACAACTGTGAAGCCTGTGGCGCCACCTATTCTCCCACCGAGCTCAAGAACCCGAAATCGGCGGTCTCCGGTGCCACGCCCATCGAAAAAGATTCCGAGCAGTTCTTCTTCAAGCTGGCGGATTTTCAGGACTTTCTTCACGAATGGCTGGACGCGGGCCATACCCAGAGTGAAATCGCCAACAAACAAAAAGAATGGTTTGCCGACGGTTTACAGGACTGGGACATTTCCCGTAACGCCCCCTACTGGGGCTTTGAAATTCCCGGCGCGCCCGGCAAATATTTTTATGTGTGGCTGGATGCGCCAATCGGTTACATGGCCAGTTTCAAAAACCTGTGCAGCAAAACCAAACTGGATTTTGATGAATACTGGAAAGCCGATTCCAAAACCCGGCTGGTGCATTTTATCGGCAAGGATATTGCGCGCTTCCACACCCTGTTCTGGCCGGCAGTTTTACACGGCGCCGGTTATCGCACGCCATCATCGGTTTATTGCCACGGCTTTTTAACCGTCAATGGCCAGAAAATGTCCAAATCGCGCGGTACTTTTATAATGGCGCGTACGTATCTGAATCACCTGCAGCCCGAATACCTGCGTTACTACTACGCCGCCAAATTATCCGGCGGTGTCGATGATATTGATTTGAATCTCGAAGATTTCCAGATGCGTGTGGATGCGGACCTGGTAGGCAAGGTTGTCAACATAGCGTCGCGTTGTGCCGGCTTTATACAGAAAAATTTCGCCGGCAAATTATCGGCGGCGCTGCCCGAACCATTGCTCTATGAAGATTTCAGCAAAGCCGCCGAAAATATTGCCGGCCTTTACGAAGGCCGCGAATACAGCAAGGCCATTAAAGACATCATGGCACTGGCCGATCGCGCCAATCAATATATCGATGAACATAAACCCTGGAGCAAAATTAAGGAAGCCGGTCAGGAACAGGCCGTACAGGATATATGCACCCAGGGCCTGAATATGTTCCGCGCACTGGTTGTTTATCTCAAACCGGTATTGCCGGAACTGGCAAAAAATGCCGAAGCATTTCTCAATGCCGGCGAGCTGAACTGGAGCGCGGTACAAAAACCCTTATTGGCAACGACCATCAATCCATTCAAGCCGCTGATGACGCGCATCGAGAAAGAACAGGTTGAAAAAATGATTGAAGACTCGAAACAAACCATGACAGCCACACCCGCTCCGACCGCTGCGGCCACAACAAGCAGTGAACCGGTTGCAGCCATGATCGACTACGAGGACTTCGCCAAAGTTGATTTGCGTATCGCCCGAATCATCAAGGCCGCACACGTTGAAGGCGCCGATACATTATTGCAGCTCACGCTCGATATAGGCGG
>JBFHPZ010000315.1:0-3879 GCA_041592495.1 Gammaproteobacteria bacterium
GAATACACACAAGGGCAACTACTATGCCAACTGTAGTTATGGCCAGCACGAAAGATATTATAAGGGACCGTGCTGCTATGTAATCACGAGACTGATCCAGGACTGCCTGCTTTGTTGCCTCCCGTTGAACAGAATGAAGTTTATTCAGTTGATTAAAGATAAAGTCCTGTACCGGGATAGATTCATTAATCAACCGCTGATGGGCTTCCTTCTCTCTGCCTCCCATGACCAGATCAATAATCGAGAGTTGGGTCGGGACATTAATGCGTACAAAATAATCCTGAATGTTGAGAATGGACTGTTCGTGTGGTGATAAACCTAATGCGATATAGTCCATTCTTGCCTTCGCAAACTGTGCTCCAAAGTTATTAAAATCCAGAAAAGTATCGTCCTTGTCGAAGGGATCAGCCAGAAGAATAATCTTTTGCATGGCGATGGTGCGTTCACGCGCGGCATGGCGCATCTGATTAATCAGCTCAAGTTTGGTGGTGTGATTATCGATAAGCCGTTGTGTCTGAATCTGGTTTTTGTTCATCTGAGACAGACTTAACCAGGCCGTGATAAAGATGAGAGCCAACAACAAGGCAAATCCCATTGCAATACCCGCTTGTGTGCTTTTCAGCAAATATGTCCTTGACGACACAAGGCGGTTTTGCAATTCATATAATGACATTTAGACCTCTTGGGGTGAGGTTTGATCATTTACAATAACTGTACGGAGATATTGCTTGGCATGATGGTTAAATATTATTTTTTAGTATAGGACAAGCAACCAAAATGTTTCTTGTATGGAGGCATAATCTTACGAACGGTTATTTTTTAAACACCTATTATTTATAGGTATTTAACAATTGATGTTTGCGAATCCAAAAGGCATAAGGATACTCTTTTGGCCGGCTCATAAGATTAGGTGTATATAATTATTTACTGTTTCTTGGGGCTAGAAAATGACTTGGAATGCTTGATTGTTTTATAGGTGCTTATTATGTACAAACACCACTATTTTAAATAACAAAAAAGAGGTGAAGAAGACAGGATTCTCATGGAACGCTGAACTGCTTCACCTCTTTGATTATTCTGAGCTAAAAAAATATTTTGGATTTATTGCGGTTGTGACCCTTCTTCAGCTGTTGTGCCTTCTTCACCCTCCATGCTTTCTTTTTCAGGTTCGCTGCTGGAACTGTCTTGCATAGTCTGTATGGTTTCTACACAGGTCCAGCCCCAGGATGCCTGTTTTTCAACAAATGCACGTGCCTTTTCATCGCAATAGTTGACATCGTTTTCAGCTGTCCAGAGAACCTGATCTTCAACGCCTTCTGTCAGTTTTTTATAAACGACGCTGCAGGGAACAGGCGCAGAAGTCGCGCGTTGAATATGAATTTCACGCACGTCATCACCATGTCGGCAGCTCCATGATTCCGCGAAGGCGTTGAAGGGCAGGGTGAGAGCGGCAATGCTCAATACTTGCAAAAGATGAGATGTTTTTTTCATTAGCGAGTCCTTATTTATATTATTAGTGGTTGTCAGCATTTAGACTTGATCGTAACACGATTAATAAATATAGACGCAAATGCGGTAGAAAGGAATAAAGTGTTTCTGAGTACGGCTCATTAACAAATGTTTTGCAATGAATGCAAATTGAAAACAGCCAGATGGCAAGCTCGTATAGCTTCGCTGGAATGTATATTCACAGTCACATGATTAGTTGACGGCAATGTCTGTACATAACTGATCAAACACATGATTGGCAAAACCGGAACCCGCTTCACCATAAATACTATAAGCAGCATCCAGCCCGGCATCTTTCAGCATTTCAACCTGATCATCGTATTTTGCCGTTGCCGCTACCTTGCCTTTGTAGCCACTGGCCTGTAACAACTGAAATGCATACAGGTTTTCTTCTGCTTTTGGCATATCCAGTAATATTACGTGTACTTTATCGCTGCGCAGTTTTCCCCAAAACTCAACGTCGGTGGCATCACCCTGTATTACCTTGCGTCCCTGCTCCTGATGTTTTTCCAGAATGATGGCGTCGTTATCTACGCCAAGCACTTTATCACCGTATAGCTTGTGCAGGGTGTCGTAAGCCGCAGTTCCTATACGTCCCATCCCAAATACCAGAATTTCGGCGTCACCGGTGGTGATGACCTGTTCCGTTTCCAAACGATCAGCACGTTGAAAACGCTTCATGAATTTATCAATGCGGGCAAATAAACGATGTGAGGCCACATTCAATGGAGAAGCGATGATAAAGGTATATGACATGGCTAGCGCCATCACTCCCAGCCATTCACTGCTAAGCCAGCCATTACCAAAACCGATTGCGCCGACGATTAAACCAAATTCACTGTAGTTGGCGAGACTCAAGCTGGTGAGAAACGAAGTACGTGCACGCAGGCGAAACAGGGTAAGAAAACCATAGAGCATCAACACCTTGATCGGCATGATGAGCACTAACAACAGCGCGACCCAGGCGACTTCAATGCTGATGGTGGCATTGAGACCAATGCTAAGGAAGAAGCCAATCAGGAAAAGATCTTTAAATGCGAGCAAGGCGGTGGCCATTTCAGATGATCGATCTGTGCGCGCCAGTATCATGCCCATCACCAGGGCACCCAGGTCAGCTTTCATATGCACCAGCTCGAAAAGCGAGGCGCCACCCATGGCAAAAATAAAACCGGCAATGACCAGTAATTCGCCGTGTCCCACGCGTTTAATGATTTGCAGGAATAACGGGCGGCATATCAATAATGCCGCTAACACCGCCAGCGCCCAGGGAGAGGGTACCTTGCCGCTGGATATGGTCAGAAATATCACGGCAATAATATCCTGCATAATCAGGATACCAATGGCAATACGACCGTGTGTAGCTTTTAATTCGCCTTTTTCTTCCAGCACCTTGACTGCAAACACCGTACTGGAAAAGCTCAGGGCAAAACCCAGTAATGCCGCAGTTTGCCAATCAATATTCAGGAACAGCGGCAGACCAAAATAACTGAGTATGCTGATCAATGTGCCAAACGACACCACCACCATGAGCACATGCAGGCTGGAAACCGCCCATATCACCGGTTTTATTAAACTGCGCAGATCAAGTTTCAGGCCAATGGTGAACAACAACAGGGTGATACCCAGATCCGCCAGGGTATGCAGGCCGTCGAACATTTCCCCGCCCACGGCTTTTATAATAAAGCCGGATATCAGAAAGCCCACCATCGGAGGTAGTCCGATCTGCTTGGCGAGAAAGCCCAGCACGAATACCAGTGTGATCAGGAAGGTATAGGAATGTGCAACAGCAACCCAGGTAAAATCCAAATGAGTAATCTCTTATAAAAATTTCGATAAAGATAAAGAGCTAATTAAAAAGAATAATTGATCGCCTGTTAAATAACCAGTGCGTTAATCTTTTCTTCACACATCTCAATATTGCATTTGTGCCGTAATTCCACCAGGCAAGCCGCACGCAGACAGTCATCGAATCAGGATTGTATCTGTTCGTGCTGTTTCTCTGTAAAGAAAACGTAATCACACTGACAAAAACTAATCGTACCGGTAATGCATTCAAAACTGGCTAAACAACGCGGGCATTGTTTTTTCGTGTTTCGTCTTAATTGCTTCATTAATTTATTGATGAAAACTAGGGTTACATTTTTCTGTACCACAGAGGACACAGGGATTCACAGAGATTATGTTTTTTAAACCAACTTATTCTCTGTGTTACTCCGTGCCCTCTGTGGTTTGTATGAATTTGGATGTAATGACAACTTGGCCTAGTGTTCCTGTAACAACACCACCAGCACAAATGTACCCCACATTAAGAATGGCAGGGTAATAGCCACTTGCATAATAATTTGCCGTTTACCGAGTACTGCAATTAGA
>JBFHPZ010000316.1:0-3876 GCA_041592495.1 Gammaproteobacteria bacterium
CGTGCTTTTTAGTTATAAAAAGCACAGACGTAAAGTGAAAAATATCGATTGACATAATCAGGAATTTGAATTGATATATGGAGGGTCTAATTCAGTCTGTTATCAGCTTAATCACCCGCTTAGAGCTTATATTTTATGGATGTCAACGACTTCAAAACCTTCCTGGAAGTAGTCCGTACCCGGCATTTTGGCCAGGCGGCGAAAAATTTGTGCATTACCCAATCTACGGTTAGTGCACGAATTAAAACCCTGGAAGAACAGCTGGGCACGTCACTGTTTGTAAGGCAGCGAAATAACATACAACTTACCCAGGCGGGGGAAAAGCTGCTGTCCTATGCCGAATTGATTACTGCGACCTGGAATCGTGCTCGTCAGGATATTGCCATAGAAGGTAATAAGCATCTGCCATTGGTTATCGGTGGTATTTCCAGTTTATGGGATAGTCTGTCGCAACAGTGGTTACAGGCTATTTATACGCAAAATCATAAGCTGATTATTTATGCTGAAGTTCAGCCGCAGAATACCTTGTTGAGTCGGGTGGCAACAGGGACGATGGATCTGGCATTCATCTACGATCTACCCCAGAACGACCAGCTTGCCGCTATACACCTCGCAGATATTCCGTTGATTATGGTGTCGACAAAAGCGCAATCTTTACAGGAAGCCACTGCGGACAAATATCTGCTGGTGGATTGGGGGGCGTCTTTCCAGGCACACCATACACAACATTTCAGGCAAATACCAACACCCGAACTTCATGTGAGTGAAGCTCGAATCGCACTGGATTTTATGCTGGCCTGTGGTGGCACTGCCTATCTGGCAGAGCCCATGGTGAAGGAGCATCTACAGGCAGGCAGCTTGTTCCTCATTGAGTCTGCGCCGATGTTCCAGAAGTCAGTTTATATGGTCTATAACGAATCCAGCGAGAAACGTCGTGTCATAGAATCCTTGCTGGAAAAAATTACTGCGGCTAACAGGCACCCATAATATGTAGATCTGGTGTTGTTCTTTATATGCCCAGAGTATGTATATTGCCACTGGTAGGAACCTTTTATGTTCTTGGAACATTCGGTTTCCAATCAGTTTCTGCTCCACCAATCTGCGATAATTTTACCAACAGCCGGGTTAACCAGGTAGCCATAAGAACGGTGGCAGTTCAGGCCTTCTTCGTTGTGGAAGAAATTATAGACACCCTTATGATGATCACTAATGTCGTCGATTATCCCCAAATCGATCATTTCAGAAAAATCATCACGGAATTTTCTGTCGAGGGCTGTAATATCACCCACTGACGATATATTGGCCCACTTGTGAATATTGGTCGGGTATTTCATTGAACCGGTGTTATAGGCGCCGAGTAAACGATGTTGCACATAATTCATACCCAGTGGGCTTCCCAGTGAGAGAAATAAATCAATTTTACCGGGTAACTTTTCTTCATGTGAAAGTTCCCACAAGGTATCGTAAGCAATAACACTGCCCAGGCTGTGCCCAATAAGGAGTATACGACTGCGGGATTCAAGCAGAGGGCGTAACTGCTGCTTTAACAATTCACGTATTTCGCAGGCGATGTTATGTCGGTTCTGGAAATAACGATTCAGTTCCAGCGCGGTTTGACGCATGATGTCCGGCATGACATTGATGAAATAAGGAACATAATCAGTGAGCATATACAGGGTGCGCGATAGTTTTTTATGCCAGCTATGAGCTTCCTTGATATCTGCTTCTGTTGGCCCATGGGTGTTGAGCAGAACATCGATCCAGGGCAGGTCGATGCTGCTATCCTTGACTTCATTGTAGAACAGCTGATTCCAGGGAACGACGCTGAAATCATTCTCATGCTGGCTGAGTTCCTCAGTCAATTCAGGCTCTGCCCGATGAACGCCTTCAACCAGGGTGCGCCATAACAAATGCTGATGTTGTTGCTTTGGGGGTTTCGGGTTTTTACCTGGTACAAAAATAATATGTCGTTTTAAGTTCATCAGCCCTGTGACATTCCTGTATTGTTAAGCTATTTTTTTAAAGAGCATAATCAAGGTAAATCGCTCTTATTGTCAATCATTGGGAATATTTTCATGACCGATACAAACAAGGTACTTATTCTGGGTTATGGCGAAATGGGTCATGCCATGGAGTTTTTGCTGGCTGATCATCATTCCCTGTCTATCTGGGACAAGTTTCCTTCGTCGGGCTTTCAATCGGCTGTGCTGGAAGACTGTGTGCCGGAGGCGGATATGATTTTATTTTGCTTACCGGCGAATCCCCATCGAGAAGTAGTCGAGCACATCAAGCCATTACTCAATAAACATACCCTTTGTCTCAGCATTGCCAAGGGACTGGATGAAAATGGTCACACAGCAGCACAAATCTTCGAGCAGGTTCTGGGTGATCGACTTTATGCGTTGTTGTATGGCCCGATGATTTCAGAAGAAATACGCGCCAATCATTATGCTTTTGGTCAGGTGGGTTGCAGGAATGATGAAATTTATCAACGGGTAAAGCATTTATTTTTAAAAACAAGGTTATTCACCGAGCAGACTCAGGATATAACTGGAATTAGCTGGTCTGTCATATTAAAAAATGTCTATGCCATGATATTTGGAATAGCCGATGAATTGCATCTGGGTGATAACCTGCGCGGTTTTTTTATGGCTGCCGCCTTACATGAGTTAGAGCAGATCGTAATACAGATGGGTGGCAAACCTGCCAGTCCTTACCATCTGGCCGGATTGGGCGACCTGGTAACAACGGCAACCAGTGAAGAATCCCATCATCATGAACTGGGTAGAATACTGGCAAGAGGCGAAACGAGAAACATCACAGGCGAGGGCGTGCATACCTTGCAGATGGTGGAAAAACACCGTCTGCTGGAAATAGAAAAGTTTCCCTTGTTCCGATTGATTCAGCAGATTGTTAAACAACCTGAAGGGATTGAACACAAAATAGATAGCTTCTTAAAACAACGCTATGCCAACGGGCATAGATATTCATCCGATCACTAATCAGGCAAAGGCTTTTATAGTTTCATCAGCCCAGTGCACTGCGGTTAAATAAGCCTGGGCAAGTTCACCCGGAGCTATATCAGTGTGAGTTAACTGGCTCCATTCCATTTGTTCATACATCATCACTTTTTTATAGATTTCACCATGTTCTCCGGATTGATCGAGCAGGGCCATTTTTGCGGGCATGCTCAGTGTAATATCATCCAGCAATTCAATCATAGACGTGTCCATCAGGGCATCGAGTACGGAAAACAGGCCAATGATAAACATTTGTGGGCTGATCTTCGGATTCAGCTTGTTGGCCAGGAGCTCGCACATCTTGCCCCGAATCATGGCGATGACTATTAATTCGGAAGGTTTTTCGTCGGTCAGTTTGGACATCAAAATGAGCGTGACCCAGTGCTTGATATTGTTCACACCCAGCAAGACAGCGGCATCCTTGATGGAATCGATTTCCCTGCGCAGGGCAAATGCAGCACTGTTGATATAACGTAAAAGTTTGTAGGATAGGGTCACATCCTGTGACAGGATGGCTTCTATCTGGGCAAAGTCAACATCCGGTTCTTGCAGTGTGCTGAGTAAATTAAATACCACTGCCTTGTTGGCATGTACTGTTTTTTGCTTGACCACCTGGGGTCGGCAAAAGAAAAATCCCTGAAAGAAGTCAAATCCCAGTTCCTCACATAAAGATTGGAGCTCCTGGGTCTCTACCTTTTCGGCGACGGTTTTTACCGGGTAATCCTTGAGTTGCTCAAGCTGTAACTGGATTTCCTGTTCAGTTTTGTCCAGTACCTCAATTTTGACGAAATCAGCGAATTGCAGAAAGGGTGACGTGCTGTCATTCAATACGAAGTCATCCAGTGCAATCAAATAG
>JBFHPZ010000317.1:0-3856 GCA_041592495.1 Gammaproteobacteria bacterium
CGATCTTTTTTTATCTCGCAGAAAATACACCTGATTTGATTTTAAAATGCTGAATAATTTCAGAAACAAACTTTTCAGTGTTTAATATAAATTCTGTTTTGACCGAACTTGTCATGTAATGATGATGCATGACAATGGAGACTAATCATCATGAATTTACATGAATACCAGGCCAAGAACCTGTTCCGTGAATACGGCATGCCCGTACCCAATGGCAGGGTCGTTAGTTCGGCCGGTGATGTCAGTGCCGCCATAGAATCGCTCGGTGGAAATAAATGGGTTGTAAAGGCCCAGGTACATGCCGGTGGCAGAGGCAAGGCCGGAGGCGTCAAGTTAACCGAAAGCGCAGATGAAGTGGCGCACATTGTCGGCAAGATGCTGGGCACACAACTGGTTACCTACCAGACCACCGCAAAGGGTCAACCCGTCTTGCATGTGCTGATCGAGGAAACCTGCAATATTGCCCAGGAACTTTATGTGGGTGCAGTGATTGATCGCGCCACACGCCGTGTGGTGATTATGGCGTCCACCGAGGGCGGTGTTGAAATCGAAAAGGTGGCGGAAACATCGCCGGAAAAAATTCTGCGCACCACGGTGGATCCTATGTTGGGTCTGTTGCCCTACCAGTGTCGCAAACTGGCATTTGGTCTGGGGCTGGATGGTACGCAAATCAAACAATTCACCACCCTGTTGATGGGCCTGGCCAAACTGTTTGTGGAAAAAGATCTGAGCCTGGTGGAAATCAATCCCCTGGTGGTGACCAAAGAAGGCAATCTGTTGTGCCTCGACGGCAAGATCAATGTGGATGATAACGCGCTCTATCGTCAGCAGACCCTGCTGCAAATGCGTGATGCCACCCAGGAAGACGAACGGGAAAATCGCGCCAAGGAATGGGATCTGAATTATATCGCCCTGGATGGCAGTATCGGTTGCATGGTCAACGGTGCCGGCCTTGCCATGGCGACCATGGATTTGATCAAGCTGCATGGCGGTGAACCCGCCAATTTCCTCGATGTGGGTGGCGGCACGACCAAGGAGCGGGTGAGCGAAGCTTTTAAAATTATTTTATCCGACAGCAATGTCAAAGCGGTGCTGGTGAATATTTTCGGCGGCATCGTGCGTTGTGATCTTATTGCCGAAGGCATTATCGGCGCCGTATCCGAAGTGGGTATCCAGGTGCCTGTCGTGGTCAGGCTGGAAGGCAATAATGCGGACAAAGGTTTCGAATTGCTGGATGCCAGTGGACTCAATCTGATCACCGCCCATGGTCTTACCGAAGCAGCACAAAAAGCGGTGCAGGCCGCCGGAGAACAACAATGAGCGTATTGGTCAATGCAGATACCAAAGTCATTTGCCAGGGCTTTACCGGCAAACAGGGTACTTTTCATTCCGAACAGGCTATTGCCTATGGCACCCAGATGGTGGGCGGCGTAACACCGGGCAAGGGTGGACAGGAACACCTGGGCTTGCCGGTGTTCAACACGGTGAAGGAAGCGGTCACTCATACCGCGGCCACGGCATCAGTCATATATGTGCCAGCGCCATTCTGCAAGGATTCCATTCTGGAAGCGGTGGATGCAGGTATTGAGCTGATCGTCTGCATCACCGAAGGCATTCCAACCCTGGATATGTTGCAGGCCAAAATCGCGGTGGATAATGCCGGCGCGCGTTTAATCGGTCCTAACTGCCCCGGCATTATCACGCCGGATGAATGCAAAATCGGCATCATGCCGGGCCATATCCATAAAGCGGGTAAGGTGGGCATAGTTTCCCGTTCCGGCACCCTGACCTATGAAGCGGTAAAACAGACATCCGATCTGGGATTTGGCCAGAGCACCTGTATCGGCATTGGTGGTGACCCCATTCCCGGTACCAATTTCATCGACTGTCTGGCGCTGTTTGAGCAGGATCCATCGACCGAAGCCATCCTGATGGTGGGTGAAATTGGCGGTACGGCGGAGGAAGAAGCGGCTGAATATATCCAGACCAATGTCAGCAAACCTGTGGTGGCGTTTATCGCCGGTGGCACAGCGCCCAAGGGTAAGCGTATGGGGCATGCCGGTGCGATAATCGCCGGTGGCAAGGGTACGGCGGAAGAAAAATTTATGGCGCTGGAAAAGGCCGGTGTAACGACTGTGCGCTCACCTGCGGATCTGGGTAAGGGCGTGGCGCAGGTCACCGGCTGGAAATAGCCGGTGCCGTTGGTTAGATGACGGCAGGGATGTCGAAATGTTTGAAATTGATGTAACGGGTATCGTCACAGCTAAAGCCAAGGCCAATATAGCCATTGATCATATGAATGGATGCATTACGCAGTTCGCTGCCATCACGCTTGCTGCGTAGCCATTGCAGGGAATTCAGTATGGATTTGACCTGATCCTTGCCAATGCAGGTATGTAATTTCGATTCCAGTGGAGCAAACAGGCGCATAAACCCATCTGAGAACACTTCATCCGCAGTATAAATCTGGAAGCTGAACGGGTTGTCCAGGGTCCAGCACACCAGCTGGCTGCTGCCAAAGTGGATGTTGATGTGAAAAACGCCCTTCTTCATGATCAGCTCATGGACAATCGCCATCAGCGTATTCAGGTTATTGTCAAAATGATGATCCTTGAGAGGCTTGCGTAATACAGGTGTCAATGGGGCGGCAGCAGGCTTCCGCGATAGCGTATTTTGGCGCATAACAGGTTTCCCTGAGTGATTAAAATGACCCTATTGTCAGGGAAAAATATTGCAGCCAAATGACAGGCTAGGCCGGACCAATATTAATGCCCAGGGATAAGCGCATTTCCGTATTCTGGTTGGCAGTGACTTCATGCAGCATATCCGCCGGGAAAAAAACGAACATGCCGGCTTCCGGGCTTACCTCGGTGCGGAAATTACGGTGGGTGAGTATCAGCTTGCCGGATTGATCAGGTATGCGTACGTAATAAACCGCAGACAATAACTCATCGTCATCATCATGGCGATGTGGCAGTGTTACATCACCCTTGCCCATGGCATTGAACCATAATCCTGCTTTTAATTTGGTAGCTGGCATGCCCAGTATTTCGGCCGCATACTTGATTACCGTATCCAGAATAATTTTGATTTCCGGAATTTTGTTGCTGTCGATATAAATATTTTCAAAGCGATTGTTAAAGAAATGGGTCTTTTTAATATCATCATCATTTATATGCTGTTCAAGACCATGCAATAAAGCGCGATTGATATCCTCGGCATTATCTAATTTGTAAGCATAAAGTGCGGGCTGATGAATTAAAGCGGATTTCATGGTGACAACCTGATAATAAAACGTCTCGTTATGCCGGGGTAATTATAATAAAATCTGCATTATTTGGGTAAGAAATGGCTGTAATGTATGAGTGACAAGGTTCAGGACGGCATATACAAGCATCCCAGGGAAGCGATTAGCAATTTTGTGTTCGATGAATCTGTCACCCGTGTGTTCCAGGATATGATCAGTCGTTCCGTGCCGGGGTATGCCTCTATCCTGTCGATGCTGCCGGTATTGGTAAGAAAATATGTACAACCTGACAGCATTTGTTATGACCTGGGCTGTTCACTGGGGGCTGCAACCCTGTCGATGCGTCATTCCGTTAATGTGCCGGGCGTGGAAATTATTGCCGTTGATAATTCGCAATCCATGATTGGCAAGTGCGGTGAATATATCGCAGCAGACAAGAGCAAAGTGCCGGTGCAATTGCAGTGTGCGGATATCAAGGATGTGCTCATTAGCAATGCATCGGTTGTGGTCATGAATTTCACCTTGCAGTTTATTCAGCTTGAACAACGACTGGATCTTTTGAAAAAAATCTGTTCAGGCCTGAATAAAGGCGGCGCTTTTATTTTGTCA
>JBFHPZ010000318.1:0-3856 GCA_041592495.1 Gammaproteobacteria bacterium
AATGGCAAGCCTGGGCTGTAAAATCGTAAGAAAACGGTTAACGGCCATGACACTATCCAGTGGCAGGAAGCAATGCAATACATTTGGTAATTGATTACGCTCGATAATGGCTGCACCGGTGCAGGTATTCGTTGAAACCACAAAATGTTGTTGGGGATATTTTTCGACCAGTAATTGCAGTAAAGGCAGAGCCGTATTCACTTCACCCACAGATGCACAATGAATCCAGATAGTTTTTCCACCTTGGGCCACATAGCCAAACCCCAGCCTTTGTTGAAAATAACGCAGGGATTTGTAGCGTAGCGCCAATCGCAATGTATACACAAACAACAATGGCCAGAAGAACCAGATAAACAAACGATAAATCATGTTCTTTTAGCCGGGTAAATAGCCGACTGGCCTGGTGGACGATTCTTGTAACGTTTGTGAACCCAGAGATATTGTTCAGGGTTTTGCATAATCATTTGCTCGATAACCTGATTAATTCGCAGTGCATCTTGTTCAGCATTATCCGTAGGAAAATGTTCAAGATGCGGCAATACCACCAGCTTGTATCCCTGTCCCGCAGGTTTGCGCACAATATAATATGGAACCACTGGCGCACCGGAGATTTTTGCAAATCGTGCAGGTGCAGTGAGCGCAGTGGCATTAACACCGAAAAAGGGCACAAATACCGTATCCTTGCCACCAAAATCCTGGTCGGGCGCATACCAGGCGGCATACCCTTTTTTTAAACCCTTAACCAGTGCAATCGGTTTGTGGTGATCAACAATTGCCTTGTATAAACGTCCTCGGTGATAGCGCATGAAGGCATTAAACAATTTATTATGTGCACGTTTATACATCACCTGAAAGGGCACGTGTTCATTCAATACAGGGCCACCAATTTCGAGACAGGTAAAGTGAGCGGTTAAAATAATAACGCCCTTACCTTGCTGTTGAGCCTGTAATAAATTATCCAGTCCATCTATTTCGCACAAAGCCAGCAAACGCGTGTGCTCCCACCAGGACAAGGCTGTCTCGAAGGCAGCTATGCCAATATTGTGAAAGCAACGGCGATTCAGACTCTTGATTTTTTTTGTATCTGCATCCGGAAATGCGATGCGCAGATTGGTCTCACCAATGACGCGCCGTGCAGGCAGCACCCAATAGAGTAACTCGCCAAATGCAGTGCCAATTTTTTCAATCATGAACAAGGGCAACATGGCCACACTGCGCATTAGTGCCAGTGCAAACCATGTTGGCCAGTATCGAGGAGAAAGGTAATCGCGAACTTTAACGGCTTTGATCAGTGCCAATTGTCATGAGCTCATTTATTGAGAAACTTTTAAGGTAAAGATTCTGTATGTTGCGCTAAAAAGGTGTTAATAAATTTAATTTTGCAACCACTGATTAATCTGCACAACATCTTCTGCGGACAAAAGCCCCGCAGCCTGTTTTAGACGCATCACATTAAGTATGTAATTATATCGCGCCTGTGCATAATCACGCTCTGCCCGATATTGTTCACGTAGTGCTGACAATACTTCAACCGCAGTCCGTGTTCCCACATCAAAACCTGCCTGGGTCGCCTCATAGGCGGTTTGTGTTGAGACCAGCGCCTGCTTAAAGGCATTAACCTGTGCAATAGACGTAGTTACACCCAGATAACTTTCCCGGCTGCTTTGTACCGTTAGTCGATGCGCTCTTTCACGCAAGGCTCTCGCTCTTTCCATTTCAGCCACGGACACCCGTGTTCTGGCACTGGTGCCACCACCGGAATATATCGGTACATTTAATTGCAGGCTAATGGATGTGTCTGTGGTATCACGGTCGGCACTGGTGCCATCTAGACTGGTGTAATCATGACTCATGGCCAGGTCCAACGTGGGATAATGACCGGAGCGACTGATTTTGACCTGTTCCTGTGCTGCCTCAAAACTATATTGCGCTGACTTCAGCGCATAATTATTCTGGATAGCAGATTCAACCCACTGCTTAATATCCTGTGGTTCCGGAACCAGTAAAGGAATTTGCTCCGAAAGCAATGCCAGTTTCTCCGGCATTTTACCAATTAAACTTTGCAGTGCTTCGCGGCTGACATCCAGCTGGTTACGTGCACTGATTTCAGATGCAACAGACAGATCATATTGCGCCTGCGATTCCTTTACATCGGTAATAGCGATCAAACCCACATCGAATCTTTTTTGGGTTTGCTCCAGTTGTTGACCAATGGCGGTCTTTTCGGCTTCAGCAAATTTGAGATTATCGTTAGCGGCAAGCACATTAAAATAGGCCTCTGCCACTCGCAAAATCAGGGCCTGGCGTTGTGCCTCGATTTCTGACAGGGCCACTGAGATATTGAGATCAGTCTGGTCAAGCTGTAAATGTAAGCTGTGATTGTAAATTGATTGTGTCAGTGTCAGCGCATAACCATCAGTATCGTAGCTGGTGCTTTGATTAATATAGGATGCACTGGCACTATTTTCGATTTTCTGATTATTGTTAGCGGTATACACACTAAAAGCTAAATTGGGCAACAGGGACGACTGACTAATACCCCTGCTCTCAAATACTGACTGATACTGATATTCGGCGGCTGCAATTTCAGGATCACTATTTTTCGCCAGTTCATAAGCTTGAAGAAAATCCAGCGCAAAACCTGGTTGGCTTTGCACGGTTAAACCCAACAACATTATGTAAGTGTATTTTTTTAGCATGGCTCGTCTTATTAGAATTGGAATTGTTTTTTGACTTCAGCATGAGTCAGTGGCTTGAGACATGTTTCAAACAGGATTTGTTCCGCCCAGGCATTTTCATCGGTGCGGGTAATTAATCTGGCTTGCATAACAGGGGCCTCACCGGTGATGACAAACATGCGACCACCCATGCTCAAAGCCTTCTTGTAGATTTCCGGAACAACAGCCATAGAACCTGTAACTGCAATGACATCGTAGGACTTGCCGGGTGTAAAATCCGCAACCGCATCGGACACAATAAACCCTACATTCAGTATATTCATTTTTTTCAATCGATCAGCAGCACTGCGACTCAGGGATTCATTAATCTCAATGGTGTCAACATGGCTCGCCAGATGGGCAAGACAGGCCGTGATAAAACCGCTACCGGTACCAATTTCAAGCACTTCATCCATCGGCTGGATATCCAGCGCCTGTAACATGCGGCCTTCCAGCACCGGATGCATCATGCACTCATGATCACCGAGAGGAATTTCGGTATCTGCATAGGCCAGCCCAATATAGGCTTCTGGAACAAAATCTTCACGGCGGATGGTATCGATGGTATGCAGAATTTTATCGTCCAGTACATCCCAGGGACGAACCTGATGCTCGACCATATTCTGACGGGCCTGATCCAGATTAGCTGTAGCCATGTTTCCCCCAAAAAATTGTTCTGATTTTGAATGATTCTACCCTGAGCCTACACACAAGGGTAGGTTTGTTCCTTGATTAGGGATAAACTAGGTTCACTTTGAGGCTGGGGGTTCACGCACCCTGATCCTGCTTACCCGGGTTAATCATTAAATCCAGGGTAAACAAGATAGTGTTACGTGATGAGACATACCCTTGGAACCTGATCCAGTTAATACTGGCGTAGGAAAGCTTCGGCGCAACTCCCCCCTTCATTTGCCCCGATGCTCTCCCACTGCCGTGAGGAGCAATCATGAGTGCAATTCCACAAGATTTTATTCAGAAAACAGCCCGTTTATCAGAAGAAGTAACACGCCCTTTTAGTAACTCCCGCAAAATTTATGTACAAGGCTCTCGCCCGGATATCCGGGTTGGCATGCGCGAGATCATGCAAGCGGATACTGCCGCCAGCTTTGGTCTGGAGAAGAATCCCCCAATCCCGGTAT
>JBFHPZ010000319.1:0-3850 GCA_041592495.1 Gammaproteobacteria bacterium
AATTACATTACCAATAAGTTCATTCTCATGGGCAAACACCATTTGAAAACCAATGCGACTGTTGCTGACGCGATTGTATTGCAGCCGGTTATTATTTGAATTGGTAATAAATATATCGCGCACTTTTTCAATGTTGTTGAATTCGATTAGGTTGTCATAGCTATTCCACAAGCGTAAACCTTCGCCTCGCATACTGATGTCGTTTGGTTTGGAACTAATGTAATTGCCACGAACAATATTGTCATTGGCACCACGCATATGGATGCCAAAAAGTACATTTTCCAGTTTATTGTTTTCGATCAGCACATGATCTGCTTCCAGCAAAATACCGGCATCTACATGATCAAAGGTTTCGCCGGAATTGACCAGGTGCAATCCCCGAATCACACTACCATTGGCACTTACAGTTAACACTGTACCTTCGCCTTCACCGTCAACAATGACCTTACCCTGCCCTTCTATGGTGATGGGTTTTGTGATGACTACTGGACCGGCATAACGGCCAGGGGGTGGGCGCAGCACACCACCTTCAGGGGTTAATTCCACATAGAGCTGCAACGGCGGCAAGCCAAATACCGGTTTGCAAATCAGCAAAATGAATATGAGGAGATACAAATATTGAGGATGTTTTATGGTTTGCATGCACTGTTATGTAGGATGCTTCGATCTCAACGAAGGCATTAAGTTAACGGCGTTGAAGTTGATCCTTATAACGCTTATCGGAGAATAACGCGTTGATACACATCAAGCTGCAAAATTTTGCGCATTTACTACAGCAGAAAAAACTAAAGAGGCTTTCGCCTCTTTAGTCATTTATAGCAGGAGTCGCAATTTATAATCACATGCGATGGGTAATACCGTAATCCTTGCCGTAGTTCTCTACAACGAAATCAATGTCTTTATCACCGCGACCGGACAAGTTCACCAGTATCGATCCTTTCTTTTCTTTCGCTGCCAGTTTCAATGCATACGCCAGTGCATGCGCAGATTCAACTGCGGGGATAATGCCTTCTTCCCGTGATAATTCAAAAAAGGCATCTATGGCTTCTTTATCATTGATGTGTTCATAGGTTACACGTTTAATATCTTTTAGATAACTGTGTTGTGGCCCTACAGATGGATAGTCCAGACCGCTGGCAACTGAATACACTTCCTGAGGTTCACCCTGCTCATCTTTTAGCATGTAGGATTTAAAACCATGCATAATGCCCGGCTCACCCTTGGTGATGGTGGCTGCATGTTCCCCCACTTTATCAATACCGTGTCCGGAGGGTTCAACGCCATAGAGTTTGACCGCAGCATCATCCAGGAAAGCAGTGAAAATACCCATGGCATTACTGCCGCCGCCTACACAGGCCACGATGTGATCAGGCAAACCGCCGACAAGCTCCTGCATTTGTAGTTTGGCTTCATTGCCAACAACTGACTGGAAATCACGCACCATCATGGGAAACGGATGTGGCCCAACAACCGAACCGATGGCATATAACTGATTCACCGGATCTTTCATATAACCTTCAAACGCAGCATCAACCGCTTCTTTCAGGGTTTTGCGGCCATGGGTGGCCGGTATAACATTAGCGCCTAATATTTGCATGCGCACCACATTCGGATGCTCTTTAGCGATATCCACTTCACCCATGTAAATATCACAATCCAGTTTTAACAGGGCGGCGGCTGTTGCCAGTGCAACACCATGCTGGCCAGCACCGGTTTCGGCGATCAGTTTTGTTTTTCCCATCTTTTTGCACAACAAGGCCTCGCCCAGGCAATGATTGATTTTATGTGCGCCGGTATGATTCAGGTCTTCGCGTTTAAGATATATATCGGCACCGTACTTGGCGGACAAGTTTCGTGCATGAAAAACCGGGCTGGGGCGACCGACATAGTGTTTATACAACCGGGCCAGTTCCTGCTGGAAATCAGGATCTTGCCGTATTTCCAGATAAGCCTGGGTAATCTCATCCATTATCGTCTGGAGTTGTTCGGGAATGAAGCTACCACCGTATTCTCCAAAATAGCCTTTTGCATCGGGTGTGGGGGAATCAAATGTATTTTTCATGAATACTCCGACAATGAATGAAAGATAAGAAGCAGGAAATTTTACAATTTCATCACTTCTGTGCATGGAGATAAATCAAATAAAACCATATCAATATCGCTCTGCAAGAGTGATCTAAAAATAGTATACGTCAGTATTTTATTTTCACATCATTTAATAGGATTGGTCACATAAGCTTGTTATGCTACATATCCTGTTTTAAAACTTCAGATCATTTGTTAGGTAGATGTTACAAATTTCCAACAGCGTATATATTCCCGATAATGAAATCGAATTGAATGCCATTCGTGCCCAGGGCTCCGGTGGCCAGAATGTCAACAAGGTTTCGACAGCCGTGCATTTGCGTTTTGATATCCGCGCCTCTTCATTGCCGGATGATTATAAGGAAAAGCTGCTGGCCCTGAATGATCAGCGTATTTCCAGTGACGGCATTATTGTGATTAAGGCACAGCAATATCGTAGTCAGGATAAGAACCGTGAAGATGCACTGAATCGCTGACGGGAAATGATTAAACAGGTGACCGTCGTACGTAAAAAACGCAAACCGACAAAACCCGGCAAGGCGGCAAAAACCCGGCGCATGGACAGCAAAACCAAACGTGGCCAGGTCAAGAATTTAAGAGGAAGGATTAATCCGGATTAACTGCCGCTAGCTTCGATCAGTTCGACTCCATTGCCATCATAATCCCGACAGAAAATTGCCTTGCGTCCGGATTTGCTGCGGGTAAATTTAATTTCCGCTTGCTGCAGACGGTGTTCGATATCGGTCAGGTCACCGACCAGAAACGCTGTATGGCGATCACGACCACCGTGTTCAGGACGACCCTCCACCGGATCGGGATTAGGCACTTCCAGCAAATGAATCTGCTGGGGGCCGACCTGCAACCAGGCGCCGGGGAAGCCCAGATCAGGCCGCTCCGCCAGGGGAATGCCCAGAATATCGTGATAAAAAACCACGGCTTGAGCCGTATTACTCACGATCAGACTGATATGGTGAATTGATTGAACCGACACATTGATCTCCATTAGGGTATAATTCTGCCCTCTTTCAAAGGCACCCGACGACAAAGCAAGCATACATGAATCCAGATTTATCGCGTCTGCAACCCTATCCATTCGAGAAGCTGGCACAGCTTAAACAGGGCATTACCCCTGCGGGAAGCCAGAAACACATTGCCCTGTCCATTGGCGAACCCAAGCATGAACCACCGGCATTCGTGTTGCAAACCATCACCGATAGCCTGAACCAGATGAGTCAGTATCCGTTGACCAAGGGCATGGTGGAATTGCGCCAGGCCATTGCTAACTGGCTGATCAATCGTTTCAATCTGCCGGCGACTTCCATCGATCCGGAAAAACACATCCTGCCGGTAACCGGCACCCGTGAAGCCCTGTTTGCCTTTGCCCAGGCGGTGATTGATCGCAACAAGCAGCCTGGCATTTTAATGCCAAATCCGTTTTACCAGATTTATGAAGGCGCTGCATTTCTCGCCGGTGCCGAACCGGTGTTTTATAACACCACCGCTGCCACCGGTTATTTACCGGATTTCGATGCCATTACGGAAAAGCAGTGGCAACAATGCCAGATCATTTATATCTGCACACCGGGTAATCCCACCGGCTCGGTGATCCCCATGGATCAACTGAAAGCATTGATCGAGAAAGCGGAAAAATACGATTTCATCATCGCTTCCGATGAATGTTATTCCGAAATCTATTTCGATGAAAACACACCACCGCCGGGTTTATTGCAGGCCGCAGCGGAAATGGGCAACCACAGTTACAAAC
>JBFHPZ010000320.1:0-3823 GCA_041592495.1 Gammaproteobacteria bacterium
ATACTGCAATGCCATTTTTTCAGCAGCACGTATACTCAGACCTTGCTGCGCATATGACATGGCCGGCACTAAAAGCAACAATCCTAATGCTCGCATGGTGCGAATCTTTATATTTTGAATGGGAACTGCAGCAGTTCTTGCACACAGTTTTCTGAAAACATATTTTAAGGAGGCCATACCTCTTCCCTCTGCATATCAATATTCATGGCAGCACAACACTGCCAGAGCGAAACACAAGCAGAAGAATCGGCCTAGATTATCAGGACGGTTTTTAGTAAAAGAGGTGGTGGGCTGGTTTCTCGAAACTGGAGTTCGAAGAAGGGAAGCTCAGTAGCTGAGCTGTAATCGATAGAATCTATTTTTATAATACTAATTATCACGCCATTAAAAGCCAGCGCATCAAGATTAATTTGCTGAATGCCATCAATGGATCGATCCGATGCGTGTGATAAAACAGTGTCACAAATTGGTGGCGGACAATGACAACTCATCACACCCGCTGCTTTTGCCTGCATTCTGTCAAGCTTCATTGCGGCATGTGCAGGGGCCTGAAAAACCAGATTAGTCCACGCCATAACAAATACAACCAGCAGCCAACGTGCAGCTCGCTTTAACTTGTCGCGTTGTCGTAATCGTTGAATCATAAATGCTTTATTAGCAGATTATTAAATATTAAATGAAGTATAGACCAATCGTGTTTTTATACAATATAGCCCTGGGTTGATCTAATGGTTTATCAGGTAATAGATTCATGTTAATTTGATTTGGTTCCCTATGTAACAAATATCACATACATAATACAAATACCCTACCTATGATAAGGCAAATTATGGATGTTATATTATCCGGAAAAGCATACAAGTATTACAGGGCCGGCTTATGAACAGGGCAAATGTTACTGACATCGACACCAGGACAAATCCTTTTTGCGATCTTACCGATAACAGACTCAAAGAATTACAAACTGCCTATCCAGTATTAGGCGCCATTCAGGACACTCCCTGGATATACAGTATTAAACGCGCCAAAAGCATGGAAGTGAATTCAAGGACGGTATTATTCAGCGGCGCCGCACCCTGCAATAACTTTATGCTTATTCTCAAGGGCGTGATCCGTATTTATCAGACCGCAGAAGATGGTCGTGAGATGACGCTGTATCGCGTTGAAGCCGGTGATCTTTGCATTCTTAGCCTAAACAGCATGTTACAGAACAGAGCTTTTAATGCTGTTGCCGAAACAGAAACCGATGTTGTTGCCCTGGTGATGTCAGCTGAAGATTTCAGGGCTGCTATCAACGGATCAGAAACCTTTCGCACTTACGTATTATCCACCTTGACGGATCGCCTGGCTGAAACCATGTACCTTTTACAGGGAACCGTATTCAATCATTTAAATATGCGCTTAGCCTGTATGTTGGGCAGTCTGTTTGAACGCAATAAAGGCACCATGCTCAAGATTACCCACCAGGAACTGGCACATGAACTAGGCACAACTCGAGAAGTGATTAGCCGTATTCTTAAAGATTTTGAACGCCAGAACTGTATCAGATTATCACGGGGTTATATTGAGCTGGCATCTGCTGAAGGGCTGGAGTGGTTCTCACAGAACCGCAGTTAAGTCGTCTACCTGACATTATGCTGACCTTTGATGTGTAACATTTGTTACATACACTGGCAATGCACATACATTACATTTCAACCCGGTACATCAACAAATTTTCACTAATAAGAAGTTTAGTGAGAACGATGTACTTATATCATTTATGCAACATCATTTAAGTCACATGGATGTGATGCTTTTTCTCCCCCTCACCTTATTTCATCAACAGTTTATTAGTTATCCACCAGGGATAAACCGCTGATATCCGGCAATGTCTGCGACTTTTTCTCCTGATGTTCAGTAAGCACGCTTCCCGGAGGGGCCATACTCAATCCGGTGGTATCCGGTAATGGCGGCACTTCTTTTTCTTTTATTTCCTGCATATCACTGCCAACCGGCGCCAATGTTGCGTCAAGATCAGCTATTTCGTTACCACTAATTGCCAGGGGGGCTGTTTGAGGAGCGGGTGGCGCGGCATGATCAGTTGAAGCCGATTTCACGGAAGAAGTCGTAGTAACCTCCGGCGCCGTTACCCCTACCTTATTATTCGTTTCCGGCGCTGAAGCCCCATCGGCCAGATTTACCAGCTCACAAATGGCGCCGGCATTGTTCATGGCTGCCTGATATTTTTCTGCCGTCTGCAAATCGATGTTTTTCTTGATAACAACCCGCACACCGGAAAACAGCTGATTGATTTTGGTGTCGTCCGCCTTAAACATTTTGGCAATATTAGCCTTCACCTGCTGTAAATCGGCACCATCGGCAATTTGCCCTCTAAACGCGATCTCATAGGTATCTTGACTCATGATCGGCTCCCCAGCCATTCGAATATTAAAAGCATCTAAAATAATTTCGCACTATAATTGCACATATATGATGTAGCGACACACTTCACTCCCGTGTGAATGCCACACTATCTCAACACACTATAACTATAGAATATTCTCTTAATAAAATACCAAACATGAAAAAACGCAGCCACACGTCACAAATCCGCCCCAAGGGCCGCCTTGGCATTTTATCCCAACACGAAGTAAATCAACTGGTTAAAGCCAGTGCCGAGGGTGGCTGTTATGACACCTTTCGCCGTTGTTCCCTGGCTGTGCTGAATGTCGGCAGCACTATGGATGACACAAAAGCAGTCCTGGAAAAATACCGGGATTTTGATATTCGCGTGATCCAGCAGGAACGCGGTATCAAGCTCGAAACCCTCAATGCCCCTGAAAGCGCCTTTGTCGATGGCCAGATGATCACCGGTATCCAGGAGCACCTGTTTGCCGTGTTGCGCGATATCGTTTATGAACGTCGTGAACTGGAAGCCCGTAAGAAATTCGATTTGACTACCCAGGATGGCATTACCAATGCAGTCTTCCATATACTGCGCAATGCTAACCTGCTGGTACCTGATAAAGAACCCAATCTGGTAGTGTGCTGGGGCGGCCACTCCATCAGTCGTGAAGAATATGATTACACCAAGGAAGTTGGCCATGAACTGGGATTGCGAGGCCTTAATATTTGCACCGGTTGCGGCCCCGGCGCCATGAAAGGCCCGATGAAAGGCGCCACCATTGGCCATAATAAACAGCGTATTTACAATGGCCGTTACATTGGCATGACCGAACCAGGCATTATTGCAGCCGAATCACCCAATCCGATTGTAAATGAACTGGTCATTATGCCGGATATCGAAAAAAGGCTGGAAGCTTTCGTACGCACCGGACATGGAATTATTGTATTCCCCGGTGGCGCGGGCACTGCCGAAGAAATTCTATATATTCTGGGTGTACTGCTACATCCGGAAAACGCTGAAATGCCATTCCCACTGATTTTCACAGGGCCCAAGAACAGTGAGGATTACTTCCGCCAAATCCATCACTTCATCGAAATGACACTGGGCTTTGAAGCCCAGCAACGTTACAAAATCATTATCGATGATCCCGCATTAGTCGCCAGGGAAATGAAATCCGGTATCGATGCAGTCAAGGAATACCGTAGAAGCACCAGTGATGCCTACTATTACAACTGGGTGCTGACCATTGATCATGAATTTCAGAAACCCTTCCATCCCACCCATGAAAACATGGCCAAACTGGAACTCAAGCAGGACATGGAACGACATGCCCTGGCTGCCAACCTACGCCGTGCTTTTTCCGGCATCGTTGCCGGCAATGTCAAAGATGAAGGAATTCGCGCCATAGAAGAACACGGCCATTTTGAAATCCGC
>JBFHPZ010000321.1:0-3812 GCA_041592495.1 Gammaproteobacteria bacterium
GTGATTACAGCCTTGATCCAGAGGCTTATACCATTCCCGGTTTTCAACTGGGCGGTGAAGCCGGATTAAGTACCGAAGGTTTTGCCATTGGCCACAGTGAACTCACCATGAGTTCCAATATCGATCATCATTTCTACGGCGAAGCCACTGTTGCCATAGCGGAACATGAAGGCGAAACTGAAGTTGAAATGGAAGAAGCCTTTATTCAAACCCTGGGCTTGAGCAACGGTTTCACTATCAAGTTTGGTCGATTTCTGTCCGCATTCGGTTATCTGAATGTTCATCATCAACATGCCTGGGATTTTGCAGATGCGCCTCTGGTTTACAGTGCATTTCTCGGCAATTATCTGGCGGACGATGGCATTCAAATTAATTATCTGGCGCCCACAGATCTGTTCATGGAATTCACTGTTGAGTTACTCAGCGGTAATGCATTTCCGGCAGGTGGCAATGAAACCGGCGGTATTGGCGCCAGCATGTATTCCATTAATCTGGGTGGCGACATCAATACCAGCCATGCCTGGCAATTGGGATTTTCCCACTGGCGAGCCAATGACATTGTCGGCAGATCCGGTGCAGCCCATGACCATGGTGGTACAGCGGAAACTCCGTCATTTGACGGCGAAAGTAAAATCAATGCAATCGATCTTGTGTATAAATGGGCGCCTGAAGGCAATCCAAATGAAACCAATTTTAAATTCGTAGTTGAATATCTTGATCGAAATGAAAACGGGCAAATCACCCTACTTAACAGCGGACCACCGGAAGAAACATCTACCTATATCGGCGACCAGAGCGGCTGGTATACCCAGGCTATTTATCAATTCATGCCGCACTGGCGCACGGGTATTCGTTTCGACAAATTAACGGCAGATAACGAAGGCTCTGATTTAACGGTGCTGAATGAAGCCTCACTGCTTGCTGATCATGATCCCAAACGCAGCAGTATTATGCTGGAATGGATTCCGTCAGAGTACAGCCGTATTCGACTGCAATACAACCATGATGAAACCCGAACCGAAACTGACAAACAGATTTATGTGCAATACACCATGAGCCTTGGCGCTCACGGCGCACATCAATTCTAGGAAGGAATATCATCATGAAAAAATTATTAGCATTTACACTTCTGGCGTTTCCATTCATCACACAGACAGGCATTAATATTTTTGCCTGTGAACCGGAATGGGCATCCCTGGCTGAAGAAATCGGTAAGGACAAGGTGTCGGTATTTTCTGCCACCACCGGCAAACAGGATCCGCATCATATCGAAGCGCGGCCCAGTTTGATTGCGAAAGCACGCAGTGCAGATTTGTTAATCTGCACCGGCGCCGATCTTGAAGCAGGATGGTTGCCTCTGTTAGTAAAAAAATCCGCCAATGGAAAAATTATTGCAGGTGCATCCGGTCATTTCATGGCCAGTGATTATGTCGAGTTACTGGATAAACCACAGATATTGGATCGCAGCCAGGGCGATATACATGCTGCGGGCAATCCGCATTTCCATCTTAATCCGCATCATATTCTAAGTGTTGCGAAAGCATTTGCCACACGTCTGGGTGAAATCGACAAGGCCAATAGTGATTTCTATCAGGCATCTTTATCTGATTTTAGCCAGCGTTGGCAGGTTGCTACAACAGCATGGGAACAGCAGGCACAGTCAATCAAAAACAAGACTTATGCTGTCGATCATAAAAGCTGGATTTATCTGGCAGAATGGTTACACATTGATATGAGCACAACTATAGAACCAAAGCCTGGCATTCCGCCAGGTTCTGAATATTTATCCCGTCTCATCAAGGTTATTAAAGATAAAAATATTCAGAAAATTTTATATTCAGCCCATGCAAATCCGCGAGCGGCGCAATGGCTTTCAAATCAAACCGGCATTCCTGCAATCGAATTACCCTATACAGTCGGCGGCAACGACAAGGCGAATAATCTGTTCAGCCTGTTTGATGAAACATTGAGACTGTTATCGGAATAACACAGGGAATGATATGGACAATACATTAATTGATATTGGTATTATCCTGCCCGCATTACTGGCCGGCATTTTAGTATTGGCTACCCATGTACCACTGGGCATGGTGGTATTGCAGCGCGGGATTATTTTTATTGACCTTGCCATTGCCCAAATTGCCGGGGTCGGGGTTATTCTGGCACACAGTCTGTTTCATGAACCGGATAATTATATTATCCAGATCACTGCGGCATTGAGTGCAATTGCAGGCGCCATTTTTCTACGCTGGACTGAGCATCATTGGCCTGATATTCAGGAAGCCATCATTGGCGTAGTGTTTGTATTCTCTGCCAGCGCAGGCTTATTATTACTGGCCAATAACCCACAGGGTGGCGAACACCTGAAAGATTTACTGGCAGGTCAGATTCTCTGGGTAAGTTATGAACAAATTATCAGCACAGGTATTTTGTTTTCCATAATTCTTGTGTTGTGGTTTGCTTATCGAAAAATGCAATCCGGTATTTTGTTTTATGTGTTATTTGCCATTGCTGTCACCAGTTCGGTGCAACTGGTGGGTGTATATCTGGTTTTTTCCAGTTTAATTATTCCGGCACTGGCTGTGTGGCGTCATCCATCCTATAAACATCGTCTCTGGTTAGCTTATGCCTGTGGGGCTGGCGGTTATGTCATCGGCCTTGTTTTATCTGCGCTTGCCGACTGGCCTTCCGGCCCGACGATTGTTATTTGCCTTGCACTGGTTGCAATGGTTTTCTGGCACAGTATTCAATTCACACGGGCGCGATCCAGATAATCCGCTCATCCAGAAAACTGCACAGGTTCATAGGAACAAGCTCCTGTGCTAGAGTAAGGCGAAAAACAGGACAAGGGAGTTATCATGGCAACATCGCCATCCATCTACTGGTACGACTTCGAAACCTTCGGCATAGATCCTGCTCGGGATCGCATCTCACAGTTCGCCGGTATTCGTACCGATATGGACCTCAATGTCATCAGCGACCCTCTGGTGGTTTATTGCAAGGCGGCTGATGATGTATTACCCCACCCCGAAGCCTGCCTGATCACCGGTATTACGCCACAAAAAACACATGCCGATGGCATTATCGAACCGGAATTCATTGCAGCCATTCACCAGGAGTTTGCCACCGCCAATACCTGCGTCGCCGGCTTCAATAATATTCGTTTCGATGATGAATTTACACGCTACACCCTGTATCGAAATTTTTATGATCCCTATGCCCGTGAATGGCAAAATGGCAATTCTCGCTGGGACATTATTGACCTGGTACGCATCACCCGCGCATTAAGACCGGATGGCATTGAATGGCCAATGGACGAAAACGGAAACCCAAGCAACAAACTGGAATTAATCACCAAGGCCAACAATATCAGTCATGAAGCGGCGCATGATGCGCTCTCGGATGTTTATGCCACTATTGCAGTCGCGAGACTCATTAAGGAAAAGCAACCGCGCTTGTATGATTATGTGTTACAACACAAACATAAAAACGAAGTTCTCAAACTATTGAACTTGTATCAGCGATCACCTGTATTGCATACATCCGATATGTATCACACCAGTATTTGCAATACTGCCATGGTAGTGCCTCTGGCACAGCACCCGATCAATAAAAACGGCATTATAGTTTACGACTTACGCTATGACCCTCAGCCATTGATTGATTTATCGGCAGAACAGATTCGCGAACGCATTTACACATCCAGGGATAAGCTGCCGGAAGGTGTTGAACGTATTCCCATTAAAACCGTACACATCAACAAGTGTCCGGTGGTTGTCCCCATTAACACACTGGACGATGTCTCAGCCGGA
>JBFHPZ010000322.1:0-3804 GCA_041592495.1 Gammaproteobacteria bacterium
CGGAAACACCGGGGCATGCGCGCCATGCATATGCATTGCACCATGGTCTTCAGGTGCAGGAAGATCCACCGGACCGATCACGACGACGAACTCTTTGTTCGCCTCGTCATGTTCCAAGCGAACGCCTGGATCCTGCGCCGTCACCAGTTGAGGTACGGTACACGCCAAAAGTGACGCCACCATCGACGTTCGTTTCACGCTACACCCCATTTCGTTGAGTCATCATTTGCTAGCCCTCCACCGCTTCGAGCGCACCCACGCTCGGTGGCTCCTCCGCGGCCTTCTGTGGTGCCCGCTTGCGCATGCGTCGTATGCGCCGTGATGAATTCAGCCGTCGCCTGATGCGAGAAAACCACCTGAGCGCAGATGATTTCATCTACCCCATGTTTATCCTCGAAGGCAGCAAGCAACGCGAAGCCGTGCCCTCCATGCCCGGCGTAGAACGGGTGAGCGTAGACCTGCTGTTACAGCAAGCGGAAGAATGCCTCAAGCTGGGCATACCGGCCATTGCCCTGTTCCCTGTGGTGCCTGCTGAAAAAAAATCCCTGGATGCCGCCGAAGCCTACAACCCTGACGGACTGGCACAACGTGCGGTACGGGCACTGAAAAAAGAATTTCCCGAACTGGGTGTAATGACCGATGTGGCACTTGATCCGTTTACCACCCATGGTCAGGATGGACTCATCGATGACACAGGCTATGTGCTGAATGACGAAACCGTTGAAGTACTGACCAAACAAGCGGTGTCCCACGCCGAAGCCGGTGCCGATATTGTGGGGCCATCCGATATGATGGATGGACGCATTGATGAAATTCGTCGCGCTCTGGAAAATGCTGATTTAATTCATACCCGCATCCTCGCCTACTCCGCCAAATATGCATCGAGTTTTTACGGCCCCTTCCGTGATGCTGTCGGCTCTGCAACTAATCTTGCCGGCGGTAACAAATACAGTTATCAAATGGACCCGGCCAACAGTGACGAAGCCCTGCGCGAAGTGGAACTGGATTTACTCGAAGGCGCAGACATGGTGATGATCAAACCCGGCATGCCTTATCTGGATATAGTGCGTCGCATTAAAGACACCTTTGGTGCACCGACCTATGTCTATCACGTCAGCGGCGAATACGCCATGCTCAAGGCTGCTGCGCAAAATGGCTGGCTCAATGAAAAAGCCTGCGTACTGGAAACCCTGTTGTCATTCAAACGCGCCGGCGCCGATGGCATTCTTACATACTACGCTATGGATGCTGCACGCTGGTTGAAAGAATCAAAATAACAGGCGCCACATTCGCTTGCACATCCGACATGAACTCCTGCTTCGTCATTCCGAGCGAAGTCGAGGAATCCTTACTGTCAGAAATAGCGAATACTTTGAGCGCAAGATCTCTCCACTTCGGTCGAGATGACAGTCATGAAAATGCCTCTCTGAATCTATGACTACAAAATGAGCCAATAAACTATGGACCGCTATGCCGTAATGGGGAATCCAATTTCCCATAGCAAATCGCCACTCATTCACACCGAGTTTGCCAAACAAACCCAACAGGCATTGACCTACACTGCCGAGCTGGTTGGCATAGGTCAGTTGCCGCAAGCGGTTGCTGCATTCCAGAAAAATAATGGCAAGGGTTTAAACATTACTGTGCCATTCAAACAGGATGCCTTTGCACTGGCAACGGAATTGAGTGATCGAGCCGAGCGTGCCGGTGCTGTTAACACCCTAATGTTATATGGTGAAAATAATTATTTCGGTGACAACACCGATGGTGTTGGACTGGTGCGCGACTTAAGCCAGAACCACGACATTCATCTCAATGCAAAACGCATTCTTGTTCTTGGCGCAGGCGGCGCTGTGCGCGGTGTACTGGAACCCATACTGCAACAAATGCCAACACATCTTGTCATCGCTAACCGCACAGTTGAAAAAGCGGTTGAACTGGCCAAGGATTTTTCTGACCTGGGCAACATTACCGGTTGTGGATTTACAGACCTTGCAGGCGAACAATTTGATCTCATTATCAACGGCACTTCCGCCAGTCTCGCCGGTGATTTACCACCCTTACCGGATAATCTGCTTGCAGCAAGCACCGTGGTTTACGACATGATGTACGGCGCACAGGCCACCGTGTTTATGCAATGGGGACAACAACAGGGCGCGATTAAATGTCTGGATGGTTTGGGCATGCTGGTGGAACAGGCAGCGGAATCGTTTTTTATCTGGCGTAAAATTCGGCCGGATACCAGGCCGGTGATTGAGCTGGTGCGCAGCAAATTGTTATCAAAGTAAACTCATACTCTTTCCCATGCCGAAGCATGGGAAAGAGTCCAAAATAACTTTGCATCCTTCCCGTCTTTACACCTCAACTTTGCATATTAATGATACCGCTCCGGTGACATCGCCACCCGCTTCTCAGCTTATTTCCCTGAGGTTTTGTAACCGAAAAAAAAGCCCGGCGATAACCGGGCTTTGAAATGCAGATTGATACAATAATTACTGCGCTGTGGTAGTACCTGCTTCAGGTGCAGTTTCTTCCATTGGTGCAGATTCAGTAGCTGGTTCCGCTGCAGCAGGCTCTGCTTCTTCAGCAGCCGGCTGTTCAGTCTGACCGGTGGCATCAGCTGGCACATAAGCAAAACTTTCCTGAGTTAAAACATTACCGCCTTCGTCCACTACAGATACCTGCCATTCACCAATCCATTCCGGCTGCAGGTTTTTACTAGACCATACACGCCAGCGGTTTCCACCAACATTGAATGAAACTTCAGCACGATTTTCTCCACCCTGGGTCCAGCGATGGGTGATGGTATGACCTTCCATACCACGAATTTCAGTGAAGAAATAAACCTGGCTATTTTCGTTGCTGAGCTGGCCGACCTGATCAACCGGCTCACGATCCTGTATGGCGGTGGTAAATGCTGCACGGGCAACGCCATCTTCTGCCTGTGCAGACATGGCGAACATAAATAACATGGCGGATATTACTGACTTGATAACATTTTTCATGACAGCCCTCTCGTGGAGTTGTTAGTTAGAGCCGACACATTAGCACAGCGTATTCAGGGCTTACTATTCAAATAATCGTTTTTGAGAGCTACATAATGTTTTGACGAGTAGTCGAAATAGGCTTTTTCCTTATCATTTAAAGCGCGTGCCTGACGCGCCGGTGTACCCAGGTAAAGATAACCGCCTTCCAGGGTTTTACCCGGTGATACCACACTGCCGGCACCAACCATGGCACCGGATTTAATCACCGCACCATCCAGTACCACCGAACCCATGCCGATTAAACAAGCATCTTCAACAGTGCAGGCATGTAACACCACGTTATGGCCCACGGTTACATCATTACCGATAGTGAGCGCATACCCATCCGGCGCCAGGGGGCCCTTGTGCGTCACATGCAACACGCAGCCATCCTGGATATTGGTGCGTTCACCGATGCGAATGGAGTTTACGTCGCCACGTATGGCCACCATGGGCCATACGGATGAATCTTCACCAATAACGACATCGCCGATCACGGCCGCTGCTGGATCGATGTAGGCCGAGTCGGCTATTTTGGGAACTATGCCTTTGTAGGCTCGAACATTACTCATTTGATTTGTCCATCATTTATGCCGCGTATCTCAATACTTCAACTTCGGCATGATGTTTAACGGCTTCTTCCGCAAGCCGCAGGATGTTTTCTGTCACCTGTTCATTTAAATAATACTCACCGCAATTTTCACAAACATCGGTAGTCAGTTCTTTAATAATGACGGTTGTATTTTTTCTCTGCAAAGTCACGGTAACTTTGCCCGGA
>JBFHPZ010000323.1:0-3802 GCA_041592495.1 Gammaproteobacteria bacterium
TCCATTGATGATTTTGGCACGGGTTATTCATCCATGGCCTATCTGAAACGCTTGCCAGCTGATGAATTGAAAATTGACCAGTCATTTGTGCGTGATGTTGCCAATGACCCTAATGACGCAGCCATTGTCGATACTATTATTACCCTTGCTACTAACCTTGAATTGAATGTTATAGCTGAGGGAGTTGAAACACGTGAAGAGTATGACTTCCTCGCATCCAGAGGTTGTCAGTCGTTTCAGGGCTATTTTTTCAGTCACCCATTAAGTCGTGAAGATTTTCAGGACTGGCTAATAAATTGCGCATCAGCTTGCAAACAATAAAGCGGGTAAGACCTCAAAAAAAACGCCGGGAAAACCCGGCGTAAAGCTTGGAGCGGAGGAGACTCTACTTCAGTAATACAAACAGGGCCTGGGAACCACGCTGAATATTCAGCAGCAGCTGTGAACGGTTACGGGCCAGGCTCTCTAAATCCTTTAGACTGTTCACTGGCTTTTGGTTCACAGATAAAATTTCATCCCCTGGACGCAGCCGTGCATACCAGGCGGGACTACCCTGGGCGACATCGGTTATCACCACGTGTAAAGTTGACTTTTCATTGGCATCCGGCTGCTGGGCAAATACTGCTCCCGCCAGCCGTGGCGATATCTTTTCACCCGCTACTGAGCTTTGTTTTGGCTCTTCAATAGTTGCCCTCAGCTGGAGTTTCTTGCCATTTCGGATCAGCTGAATATCCAGCTTTTCACCAATACGGATCAAACCCACTGCATTGCGCATATCCATGGCATTCTTGATTTTACGGCCATTGACTTCGATGATCACATCGCCCGCCTGCAAACCTGCAGCGGCGGCGGGAGAGTCCGCGATCACCTTGGAAATCACCGTTCCCTTACGGGCTTCCAGGCCAAAAGCCTGGGCCAGATCCGGTGTTAAATCCTGGGTCACTACACCCAGTACACCGCGGCGAACTTCACCGTCCTCGACCAGGTGGGACACAATTTGCTCCACCAGATTCGAGGGTATGGCAAATCCAATTCCAACATTGCCACCGCCACCCGGCGAAATGATGGCTGTGTTCATACCCACCAGTTCACCGCGTAAATTCACCAGGGCGCCACCGGAATTTCCGGGGTTAATGGAAGCATCGGTCTGAATAAAGTCTTCATAACCTTCTATACCCAGGCCACTTCGACCCAGGGCACTCACAATACCGGACGTGACAGTTTGCCCCAGACCAAATGGATTGCCGATAGCGACTACAAAGTCCCCCACCTGCAAGGCATCGGAATCCGCCAGGGGGAGGGCGGTAAGACCTTCTGCTTTTACCTGTAGAAGGGCGATATCAAATTCCGGATCTGTACCCACCAGCCGGGCGCCGAGCTCTCGACCATCGCGCATGGTTACGATGATTTCATCAGCGCGACCGATGACATGATGATTGGTGATGACATAACCTTTTTCGGCATCTATCACTACGCCGGAACCCAGGCTTTGTGGTTGTGTCTGTTGCCGTGGCATGCGATCCGGCACATTGAAAAAGCGGCGGAAAAACGGATCGTTGAATAAGGGGTTCTGGTTAATATTCAAGTGGCTGCGGGTAGAAATATTCACCACGGCAGGCGTGACAGTTGACACCATGGGCGCGAGTGACGGCAGCGATTGATTATCCACTGCATTAGGCAGAGCCGCCTGTAAAGACAACGGCTGGACTAGCAATATACAAAACAGAAACAAGTGTTTTATCTTTATCATGGATGCCTCGATTCATATACCTGACACAATCTGTGCCTTCAAAACAAGTGTCTAGACTATTAGTATTTTATGAAGTTCCCGATGTCCTGGCTGCACTTGCGCATCAGCCCATTGCCTGTTAACGTCAGGCTCCGGAAAAATATATAAGGTCTAAATCACATGTTTAAAGTCTTACCCGCCATGCTGGGATGCATTGGTCTGGTCGCCAGCTTGAATGTTCTGGCTGACAACGCACTCACCACCCAGAAAGATAAACAAAGTTACGCCATTGGTATCAACCTTGGGATGCAACTGTCGCAACAAAAAGATGAAATCAATATCGACAATGTTGTCCTCGGATTGAAGGATGTTTTTGCTGGCCAACAGCCGAAACTGACCATGGAAGAAATGCAGCAGGTCATGATGACATTCCAGAAAACCATGCAGGAAAAACAGCAGGCAAAGATCAAGGAAATTGCGGATAGCAATGCTAAAGAAGGCAAGGATTTTCTGGCTGCCAACAAGAAAAAAGACGGCGTAAAAACCCTGGCTAGCGGACTGCAATACAAAGTACTGCAATCCGGCAAGGGCGATTCACCCAAGGCCACCGATACTGTTGTTACCCATTATCGTGGCAGCCTGATTGATGGTCGTGTATTCGACAGCTCCTATCAACGCGGCGAGCCTGCAACCTTCCCGGTTAATGGCGTAATTAAAGGCTGGACTGAAGCACTGCAAAAAATGAAAGTCGGTGACAAATGGCAATTGTTCATTCCATCTGATCTGGCTTATGGTGAGAATGGCGCCGGCCAGTTAATTGGTCCCAATGCAGTTCTGATTTTTGAAATTGAATTGCTGGAAATTAAGAAGTCTTAATTACAACAGTTGATCTCCGTGCTGATTGAAATGAACACAAAAATTATCAATCAGCACGGAAATTATTTTTAATACAAAAACGCAACTAAAAACCCGTCCACGTTTTATTCTATATTTTGCACCTGCTCCCGCATTTGTTCGATTAATACTTTTAACTCCACAGAAGCCTGTGTTGAACGTATATCAACCGACTTGGAGCCTAATGTATTTGCTTCCCGATTAAGTTCCTGCATGATGAAATCCAGGCGACGACCGATCGGTTCATCTCGCTTGAAAATGTTTTCGATTTCCTTGAAATGTATATCCAGACGATCCAGTTCTTCTTCCACATCCATGCGTTGAGCCAGATATACCAGCTCCTGCTCAAAGCGAGCCATATCCGGTTCAGCTTGCAACTCATTTATTCGCGCAAGCAATTTTTCCCGATACAACTGCGCAATTTCAGGTCTACGGCCGCGCTCTTCAGCAACCACTTTCACCATGGCATTGAGCCGCTGCAACATGATTTCTTTTAATCTCTCGCCTTCGCGCAGGCGATGCTCGGTTAAATCTTCTAATGCATGGTGCAATAAATCAATCGCTGCCTGCATCACCGGTTGCAAATCCTGTTCCGGCTCCTGAACCACACCCGGCCAGCGTAAAATGTCGATGGGATTGGTTTCACTTGGCTGATGCAATCTTTGGTTCACCACCTTACAGGCATCAACAATGGCCGTGACATAGGCTTCATTCACAATTATTTCCGCTGATTGCCCCACCGCAGCTTTGTAACGTAAACCACATTCCACTTTTCCGCGATTGAGCACAGCAGCAATTTTTTCACGTACCGGCATCTCGATGGCGCGTAATTCTTCCGGCAATCGTAGATTAATATCAAGATAACGATGATTTACGGTACGTAATTCCCAGACCAGCGTTCCCCATGACTGTTCATCGGTTTTGCGTGCATAGGCTGTCATACTGGCTGTCATAGCGAATTCCCACTGTTATAAATAATTTCAATCATTCTAGCATGATCCGATTCATTACCGGCGATTAGCTACACCCGACGCAAACACACAGGTATAATCCCGTCATTCAATATTGATTAGCACAAGGTAAACCAATGAGACCCAGTGGACGAGCACCCGATGAAATGCGTAAGGTAAGCATTACCCGAAATTACACCATGCATGCAGAAGGCTCTGTCCTGGTAGA
>JBFHPZ010000324.1:0-3784 GCA_041592495.1 Gammaproteobacteria bacterium
ATAATTCAGTCACATTGCGCCCTTCAAACAGGTATTCACCTTTATCCGGCTGATCCAGCAAGCCCAGCACATTTAACAAGGTAGATTTACCGGAACCGGATGGCCCCATGATGGAAATGTATTCGCCGGCTTCGATAGTCAGACTAACATCATCGAGACCATGAACCAGTTCATCACCGACCTTGAAAGTGCGGTCTATGTTTTTCAGATTGATCATCGAATCACATTCACTTCTCACATAAAAAACATTTGTCGCAAAGGCGCGAAGAACGCAAAGGTATTTTGTAAGTTAGAAAATGCTTTGCGTCTTTGCGTCAAAATTCTTATTCTTCAATACGCGCACTGGCACCATCTTCAACACCCTTGCGATCGATGTTCAGCACCACAAGATCACCTTTCTCCACACCCTGAACAATTTCCGTCAGGTCCCAGTTCGACAAACCAATTTTTACATCACGCAGTTCAAGTGTCTTGCTGGCTGGATCGAACACATACACCTGCTGTTTATTAATCACCGCTTCCGTTGGTACGCGCAACACATTATCACGCGTGCGCAAAATGACTTCCGCATCGGCGCTGTAACCAGGCAACATAACTTCCATATCTTTGGGATCATTGAAGCTGACTTCGATATCGACAGTACGCGCCTGCTTTTCCAGGTCCAGCACATATTCCGAAATACGTCGCACTGTTGCGGGAAAACGTCGATCTTTAAATGCGTCCAGACTGATGCGCGCCGGCATACCCTGTTTGATTTGCGGTGCATCGACTTCATCGATGGGTGCTGTCACATAAAAACAGGAACGATCCACCATATCCACCGCAGGCAAGGTTGGAATGCCCGGTGGTGATGGCGTGACATATTCACCCAGCTCTCCATTCACTTCCACAATCACGCCGTCGAAAGGTGCGCGCAACATGGTGCGTTCCAGTTGCGCCATGACCACACCCACTCGTTCGGCGCTTACCTGTGCAGACGTACGCGCGGCCTTGCAATCCGCTGCCTGTGATTGCGCCAATGCCACCGCCTGCTCCACCACTTCTTCCGATACAGCATTGGTTTTACGCAAGGTCACTTTACGTTTTGCTGCACGATCTGCATTCGCCGCCTGCACACAAACACTTTCTGCGCGATCTTTTGCCGCTTCGGTTTCACTCTTGGCGAGTTTTGCTTCTGCCTGTAAATCTTCACTCCATAACGCCAGCAACACATTACCTTGTTTAACGTGGTCTCCTTCCTTGATCGGCATCACGGCAATTTGTCCACCGATAGAAGGCGCAAGTTGTGCACGTCGGCAGGCATTCACGGTTCCCGCGCGGGTGTTGGCAACGGTTTCTTCAATGCTGCCAATTTCCACCGGCTGCACAACAACACTCACCGGTTTCTTGCGCGTGCTGTACATAAAGACAGCAACCACCACAATCACCAGTACCAGCACCATGAGCAGACGTTTGTTTCGTGTAATCACGTCCAGATCCTTTATAAAAAGTTCGAAGAAATTTCAATGATCAAAAAAAGTGTTGCCGTAACAAAACCCATTCGTGGAATCCATTTTGAGTACACACGAACATTCTGCGGTTGCGGATTAGTTTGTTTAATCCGCAACAAGGCCAGGTTCACCAGCATAAATACCATCAGTATCAAGTAACTGGTTAATTCCGCCAGTTGTATCAGGGGTAACAATAAAGCAAAAAACAAAATTAATGAAACCGTGACAATGGTACTGATCACCGGTGTTTGTGTTGTCACTGACACATAGGTCAGCCATTTCGGCAACCAGCCCTTGCAGGCCATGCCATATAAAATACGAGACGACATAATGAGTTGAATCAGTACGCCATTCACCACGGCAATCATGCTGATGAGACTGATAACCAGTGGCGAGTTTCCGGTTTCCTTTACATAAACATCCGCAAGAGGTGCCGTACTTTTTGCAAGCTGCTCAGGTGCAATACTCATCACCGCGATAATGGACACACCGGCATACAGTAGTGTGGAAATAATGACCGCCAGCAAAATTGCTCGCGGCATATTCTTTTCCGGTTGTTTAACCTCTTCTGCCACATTCACCATATCTTCAAAACCGATATAGGCATAAAACGCGAGAAACGCACCGGCAAAAACACCTATCCATGAAAATGAAACCGCGCTGGCCTGATTTAATTGAACCACGTTGATGAATTCAGGGAATTGATCCATTCCGACAAACATAATCATCAACAGGCCAAAGATTTCTACCAGTGTTAACAAGCTGGCTAGCCACACTGATTCACTGATACCGTAAATAGCCAGCACCCCGAAACCTAAAATCATCAGGGTAATGGTGAGCCAGGATGGTGCCTCCACAAACACACTGAAGTAACCGGCAAATCCATGGGACAGAGCACCGGCGGAAATAATGCCGGCGAGACAAATCATGATACCAACCAGTCGCGACAAGAAGTGTTTGTGAAAGCCTTCGTAGAGATACACGGCAACACCGGCACTCACCGGATACCGCGCCGCCAGTTCGGCATAACTCAAAGCCGATAATGCTGCGACAATCGACGCCAGGAAAAAAGACAGGGGTGTGAAATAACCGGCATCCGCTGCTACCTTTCCTACCAGCACATAAATACCTGCACCGAGTATATTACCCAGTCCATAGAAAGTGATCATGGGAAGTGTGAGGCTGCGTTTGAGGCTGTTGTTGTTATTGTTCATATATATACGCAATAGACTGTCATTTTTTGCTGGCAATTTATTCCTAACTGCTCACCCCTGTAACGAATAAAACACACCAGCCATAAAAGGTCACGTTATTCCAACCTGCACCGGAATGTCGGATCACCTCCGGGCCTTTTCAGACAACTGACTAGTGTTTTTATATATCACCAAATACAACATCTAGGGGTCAGGTTTGTTAGAAAAATGTTATTTTTTTTACTTTTATTGATCAATTTTTGACCAAGAATTCTCGACCAGGACTCTGAAAGCCAGTATTCATGGGCGTTTCAGGTGTTTTTTATGGTGCAATAAAAAAAGCACGCCCACCCTTCCAAAACCACAATATGTTGTGTTAATTTATCGCATCTACTACTAAATGAGCATTATTAAGCTCTAATATAAGTTACCACGAACACAACAATGAGAAGAGCAAATGACTGCAGCCAAATTAAAAGCCGTCCCTAAGAACGTCAATGAAGTCCCCTATCAAGATGCCTCTCTGGATATCTGGGATAAAAAATACCGCCTGAAAGCCAAAGATGGCTCTGAAATCGATGGCAACATCGATGAAACCTTTGAACGTGTTGCCCATGCTCTGGCGGAAGTTGAAACCACGCCTGAACTCAAAAAAGAATGGCATGAAAAATTCCTCTGGGCTCTTCGCCACGGCGCAATTCCCGCTGGTCGTATCATTTCCAATGCCGGCGCCCAGGAACACAAACCTGCCACCTCCACCATCAACTGCACCGTGTCCGGCACCATTCCTGATTCCATGGATGGCATTCTGGCCAAGGTTCATGAAGCTGGTTTAACCCTGAAAGCCGGTTGTGGTATCGGTTACGAATTCTCCACCCTGCGCCCCAAAGGCGGTTATGTATCCGGCGCCGGCGCCTACACTTCCGGCCCGCTTTCGTTCATGGATATCTACGACAAAATGTGTTTCACCGTGTCGTCTGCCGGTGGTCGTCGTGGTGCACAAATGGCGACTTTCGATGTGGGTCATCCCGATGTGTTCGATTTCATCAAGGCCAAGCGTGTAGACGGTCGCCTGCGCCAGTTCAACCTGTCGCTGCTGAT
>JBFHPZ010000325.1:0-3732 GCA_041592495.1 Gammaproteobacteria bacterium
GATTTTTATTTCCCCTGACCTGTAATATCTCATCCTGCTGCAGTTCGATAATACGTATATGGTTAACGGTTTCCTGCAAGCGTTCAGGGCTGAGATTGTTGAACGGGAAATATAGCTTACTCAGTTTGATTAGAACTTTATTCAGTTTGGTGCTGATAGCCATGGTGGTGTTTGATCATTTAAGTTTTAAAAGTCTAGTTCATTTTCCAGGGTTTTGAATCTTGGCCTCAAACAGGGATGCATCGAGTGTATCGGTATTGATTTTATCCAGCAATAAGATCAGTTTGTTCTCATGTTCTGATATTGTTGAAATTTCAATGGGAACGCCGGCAATATTCTCTTCATCGTAATCGATTAAAATAAAATCGGTTTTACCCTGTGCAATCATTAACTGGGTTTGGGTGGAATAGTCAAAACGGAGAAACTGACGCAGGGTGTCATAATCTTCTGCATTGAGATTCATCGCCTTGTAATCAGCCATGCAAATTTGTTTCAACAACTGGTGATTACGAAGAATGTTATAAAGTTCGCAGTCCACACCATTCAGGGTTTTGGTGGTCGAGGTTTTTTCGGTTTTAATGTGAGTGTGGGCGCCATAAAATTCCGGGTATCGCAACTGGTTTATCGCAGTTTCGGCCAGGGTTCTTTTCGTAATGTCACTGGATTTAATTTGGTCAGCAAGTTGTTTTTCTGCTTCAGCCAGCGCGACCAGGCGTTGTCGTTGAAGGCCTTCAACATGCTTGCTCAGTATATCCTTGTCAATTCGTGATATAGTCTGCTTTTCCTGATCGATGCTCAGAAACACCTGCCTGGACTTGTCATAGAGATTGATTCTTTTTGAACCCTGCTCGGAATAGCGTAAAACTCCATTTTTAATGTAATAAATGAGGTGATGTTCGCTATCCTTGTCGGTGTAGGATTTGATCGTTAACGTTGCATCAGCAATAGCTGGCTGTGTAACCACCAGCAAAACAAGCAGGATGAGAAATTTGGTCATGTTAATTACCAAGGGTTTTAGATGTAGTTTATGAGTAAAGAACGTATACAAAAAGTACTGGCTCGGCAAGGGCTTGGTTCACGCCGCCAGATAGAAAGCTGGATCAGTGAAGGTGTTGTCCATCTCAATGGAAAGCCCGTCAAGCTCGGTGATACGGTCAGTGTCGGTGATGAGGTCATGCTTGATGGACGTAAAATAGTTATCAAGGAAGCAGAGCAAGCCCTGCCGAAGGTGATTATCTATAACAAACCCGAAGGTGAAGTGTGTACCCGAAGCGATCCCGAAGGCAGACCAACGATATTTGAGCGTTTACCCAAATTGTGGAATGGCCGCTGGATTGCGGTGGGCAGGCTGGATATCAATACAACCGGCTTAATTTTGTTAACAGACAATGGTGAGCTGGCCAATCGACTAATGCATCCTTCCCTGCAAATCGAACGTGAATATGCGGTGCGAACCCTGGGTAAGGCAACCGACGATATGCTGTACAAGGTCACACATGGTGTGGAGCTGGAAGATGGCATGGCACGCTTTGAAGAGGTAACCGATACCCACCCGGAAGCCACCAGCGTGAACCATTGGTACTATGTTGTTTTGATGGAAGGCCGCAAACGCGAGGTGAGGCGTATCTGGGAAGCTGTCGGTTTAAAAGTCAGTCGCCTGAAACGTGTGCGCTATGGACCGGTGATGATGACGAAAGGGCATGGTCTTGGTAAAGTGAGGGAACTGAGTGAGAAAGAAGTTATCGAACTAGCATCCCTGGTCGATTTGAAATTTGACGTACAGAAGCCAGTAGCAGAACAACAAAACAAATCCAGACCCAAAAAAGCTGGAAGCCAGAAGACTGGAGCGGGAAAATCTATTACAGGGAAAGAAGGATATAAATCCATGGCAAAAGCTCGTGGACAACAAAAGCGTGGTAAACCCCCAAGAGCCTAGGAGATCACCATGCGTTACAAAAATATATATCAGCTGTTTATTGCATACCTGCTTTTAATGTTTTCTGTTATGGCGCAGGCCAAGCAGGAAGGCGTCCTTGAAGCGGGTATGGTTAATCCCGGTGCACATGAACAACCCACCTGGTTTAAAAACTCCTTTCTTGATATCAATGAAGACATTGCCGAGGCAAAGGCCAATGGCAAACGTCTGATGCTGTACTTCTATCAGGACGGGTGTCCCTATTGTAAAAAATTGTTTGAGGATAACTTTGGCCAGCGCAGTATTGCGGATAAGACCCGTAATAACTTTGATGTAGTGACGATCAATATCTGGGGTGATCGTGAAGTCACCATGGGTGAGGCTATGACTGAAAAGGCCTTTGCTGAAAAACTCAAAGTGATGTACACGCCTACACTGATATTCTTTAACGAGGAAGGTGAAGCTGTTTTACGAGCCAATGGTTATTATCATCCGGGTAAGTTTAATGCGGCTCTGGATTATGTGCTGGAACGTCATGATCGCAAGGAAAGTTTTGCCGCTTATTTATCCAGGGTTACACCTAAACCGGCATCAGGTGTCATTCATCGAGATGTAGAGACTGCCGGTGCTCCCTATCAGTTTAATCGCCCTTCCAGTAAAGATAAAAAGTACCGCCTGGTGATGTTTGAACAGAAACAATGCCAGGCTTGTGATGAATTACATCAGGATATTCTGAAACGGGATGAATCGAAAAAGTTATTACAGAAATTTGATGTATCCGTTCTGGATATCTGGTCTGACGACAACCTGGTTAATTTCAAAGGCAAAACAGTCAAGGTTCGTGATTTTGCCAAACAACAGAATATTCAATACGCGCCCAGTCTGTTGTTCATCGATCAGACCGGAAAAGAAATATTTCGAACCGAGGCCTATTTGAAATCTTTCCATATCCAATCGGTGATGGATTATGTCGCATCGGAAGCGTATCACCAGCAACCTAATTTCCAGCGTTATATTGAAGCGCGAGCGGACAAGTTACGGTCGATGGGAATTGAAGTTGATATTATGAATTAGGTGAGTCCCGATAATTCGGGGATGTATCCTGTAAAAAAATCCCGCCATTTGGCGGGATTTTTTTATTGTGCGTCAATAATTTTACCGACTTCGCCAGCACTGTCCTTGCCCATCAGATAAAGATACGCCGCCATAATGTCTTCGTCTTCAGGGCGTTTCAGTGTGTTGGGGTCTTCACCGGGATAGGCTTTCATGCGCATGCCTGTTCTCACCGGGCCGGGGTTGATTGCATTCACCTTAACCGGTTTATCAGTATCCAGTTCATCCGCCAGAATTTGCATCAAACCTGTAATCGCTGTTTTTGATACACCATAGGCGCCCCAATAGGCATTGGTTTTATTATCAACAGTGAAAATAATGGAAGCGTCACCGGGTTCAATCATCAGGGGCAGACAGGCCTGGGTTAACAGGAACGGCGCATTCAGGTTCACCTGCATTACCTTGTACCACAATTCAGCGTCGTACATTGCCAATGGGGTTGTAGAACCAAGCCAGGCTGCATTGTGCAGCAGGCCGTGCAGATTACCGAATTCTTTCTTAATCGTATCCGCCAGATCCTGGTAATCCTTAGGCGTGGCGCCTTCCAGGTTCATTGGATAAATGGCCGGTTCCGGATTGCCGGCATTAATGATTTCGTCATAAACCTTTTCAAGCTTGTGAATGGTGCGACCTAGTAAAATCACCGTTGCGCCATGGGCTGCATAGGCCTTGGCGGCAGCCTTGCCAATACCATCACCGGCACC
>JBFHPZ010000326.1:0-3723 GCA_041592495.1 Gammaproteobacteria bacterium
CATAACGCTGCAATTCAGGCCCTACAAAATGGACAAGAAAGATGTGCGTTTCATGCTGGAAATAGGGGACAAACGTATTTCCTATAATCATGGGCCTAAATTCTGGAAAACCCTTAAATGGTCTGGAGATGATGAAAATAAACGCGTTCGTATATTATTCGAAGACCTGAATGAAAACATACATTCAGAATCCTATGATGGTCCCTGGGCTTTATTTAAGCTTCAGGATAAATCCAATCTGCAAAAAACAAGACAATCCAATGTCTATATTGCGTCTTACACTGTAAACGAAAAATTCGAAGAAGATGGTGTGGCAAAAATTATATCCCATCGGATTCTCTACGAGATTAAAACCGAGAGCGTAAATAACCCGCTGGAAAACAACCTGTTGGGTTCATTCAGATGTCCGGAGTCAATATAAATGCCTCATGAGCCACTCACAGGTTTGTTGGGAAAATTGCCTGCTCACGGCGAGTTTCTCCACCGCAATCTGCGATCAGATGTTATCAATACCTGGGCTGAATGGTTACAGCATTATATTGCCAGCTCCCGTGAACAAATGGGTGAAGACTGGTTGAATATTTACCTGACAAGCCCGGTGTGGCGTTTCATTTTTTCGCCCGGCGTTCTTGATGGCAATAGCTGGTCAGGCGTCATGATACCCAGTGTTGATCGTGTTGGTCGTTATTATCCCTTCACCGTATTAACTAAAATTCCAGCCAGTTCAAATCCGCTGGAATCCCTGTCTCTTAATAGCGACTGGTTTATTCAGGTTGAAGACTTGTTAATTCAGGCATTAGAAACCGAAATGCCTGCCGACGATGTCATACAACAATTACACACACTACAACTTGTTTTTGATAGCCATTACATTAAAACCCAAACCACCATGGATGATTCATCACAGGTTATTAAATTACTGAGCGATGAAGAACAGGCATCTACACTCTATTCCTATTTACTGGATTCAACATTGAGAAAAACCTTCTCAAGTTATAGCGCCTGGTCAACACAAGGCTCTGAAAGGGTAGAGCCGTGTGTTTTTACGGTACAAGGTCTGCCGGGTATCAATGGCATACCCGCCATGATGGATGGGCAATGGGATCATTGGCGCTGGAATCAGCCCTATGTTTTAAATGTATAACAAGATTTAGATGGAATGCAGTTAATGAGTGATACAACTGTCAGGCGCCCGATAAAATGGAGTTCTTATGCTGAGAGCAATGTAGGCACTGTACGCACAATAAATGAAGATTCAATTCTCTGCAAACCCGAATCAAATATATGGGCAGTTGCAGATGGTATGGGTGGATACGAAGCAGGGGACGTCGCCAGTAGCATGATTGTGCGAACACTGGGTGAAATCGAATACAAGGAACCCCTGAGTGAAATTGTAAATGCCGTTGAAGATCACCTTATTGATGTAAATTACCGCATTCAGGAGTATGCCGACATCATGCTCGATGGACGCATGCTCGGCAGCACTGTAGTCAGTCTCATCATCAGAGGACGTGTAGGTGCATGTCTGTGGGCTGGTGACTCCAGACTGTACCGTTTTAGAAGTGGTCAATTGCAGCAACTTTCACGCGATCACTCTCACGTCGAAGATCTTATCAGTCAGGGCCACCTGACCCCTGAAGAAGCACAAAACCATCCGGATTCAAATGTAATTACCCGTGCTGTCGGTGCACATGAAGAATTGTATATCGACATAAACGTTTTCAGTCTGCAAATAGGCGACATACTGCTTCTGTGCAGTGATGGTCTTTATAATGCCGTGAATCAACAGGATATTACCGAACTATTATCTTCGGCCAGTGCAGAAACCATTGTTAAAGAACTTATTGCGAAAGCACTGGCAAACGGTGCGTCCGATAATGTTTCTGTAATCATTATCAAAGGCGAGGCCGGCTCGCTACAAAGCGCAAGCTAAACACTGAATACACTAGTCGAACAACATAAACAATAAAATCTAATGACAGAATTTGAAGATAAAACAAGAATCCAGCCAGATCGCAAATCTACCGGCGACGAAGGTGATCAAACGCGCATTGCATTTACACAGGGTGATGATAAAACCCGAATTCAGACCAATCACAATGCAAACAATGACAAAACCAGAATTTCATCCAGAAACAAAGTTAAATCTGAACAACCTGAACCAGTAATCGATGACTCAACACGAGTCGCTCCTGCCAAAACCAGTAGTGATACCACAACTGATCGTAGATCCGAAACAACCATACCAGATCCTATAAGCAGTAGTGGCACGAGCAATGTTGATCAGGGACATCATGCCATATTAAAAGACCGTTTTGTGCTGGAAAAAGTCCTTGGCGCAGGCGGCATGGGAATAGTGTATAAAGCCAGGGACTTGTTGAAAGTAGAAGCTAACGACAGGGATCCCTATGTAGCGATCAAGGTGCTGGGGGATGAATTCAAGGCGCATCCTGAATCATTCATCGCCCTGCAACGTGAGTCACGTAAGTCCCAGCGTATAGCCCACCCGAATATTGTAAATGTATTCGACTTTGATCGTGATGGCGATACCGTATTCATGACCATGGAATACATGGAAGGTAAGCCCCTCGACAAATTATTACGCCAATATAAATCCACAGGACTCCCCACAGACGACGCATGGCAGATTCTGGACGGTGTATGTTCAGCGCTGATGCATGCCCATAACGAAAAAATTGTGCATTCGGATTTCAAACCAGGCAATGTATTCGTTACCAACAGAGGAATATCCAAGGTATTCGACTTTGGTATAGCAAGAGCCGTCGCGCAAATTGAACATGCAGAAGATCAAACCGGTGAAGATAAAACACTTTTCGATGCGGGCAATCTTGGCGCCCTTACACCGGCTTACGCCAGCCTTGAAATGCTGGAAGGTAAAACACCAGACGTCAGGGATGACATATATGCTTTAGGTTGTGTCGCCTATGAATTATTCACAGGTGAACATCCATTCAATAAAATGCCGGCAGATGAGGCCGAACGTAAAAAGCTGAAACCCAAAAGAATAGCATCTATAACTAAACGGCAATGGCAGGCTATTGAAAAGGCGCTTGCCTTCAGGCGAGAAAATCGCACCGAATCAATTGATGAATTCTATAGCCAAATAAAATACAAGCATAAGCCTGCATATCAGCTTGCTGCCTCACTGGCAATTCTGGCAGCATTATTTGTAGTCATCTATTTTCAATACTTCAAAGCCCAGCCGGATGGCCCTGATACCAGCCAGATTCGAAATGAACTTGAATATGAAATAAGGCTTGACCTCCATAAAAAGAACATAACACGGCTAATCAGCGATGCCACTTTTACCAGCTCCTGGGAATCAGAGCTTGGGTCAGAATACGATGGAATAAAACAACTTCTCAATCCAGCTGATGAGTGGTTAGTAACACACACTTCTACAATCTATCAAATGTACCTCAATAAGATAGATGAAACCATTAAAGCCAAACGGTTCAGTAATGCCAAAACCTTAATCGACAATGCTTATCGCTATACAAATAATCCACAAGAGCTCGATAAACAAAAAATAATACTGGCCGATGCCATAAAAGCAGACAAGGAAAATGCCCAGGCCTTACTGGCAAGGCAACAGGAAAGAAAGGAACAGCAGGTAGAAAAAGCAACCGAACAGAAAAAAACAGTAGAACTATTTGACCTGGCGCTAAAAAATGTTAATCAACAACTGGCTTGCCAGTCCAG
>JBFHPZ010000327.1:0-3717 GCA_041592495.1 Gammaproteobacteria bacterium
ATTAGTTCCCTGAATTCATGTATTTCCGCCTGCCAGATCCAGCTTTCAATTCCCGGATTATCGGATAAAGCCTGATTAGCAATTGAACCGGCACCACCCCACATGCGTTTTGAATTCAATTCACGATAGAAAGCATCCTGGTCGACTTCATAAAGCTGGATAAGCGTCGCCATCCAGTCTGCACTATCCCCCGGATGGTTTTGTAGAATGGTTTGAATTCGGTGCATAAGAGGTAACACATCAAAACCGGTCACAGTCATGCAGCCCTCTATTCAGGATTGAAAGGGAGAAAACGTGTTTCACCATGTTGATACACTTCAAAGCTTGATGAACTGATATTGATTGCACTCAAAGCCTCTGCCAGCTTTTTAGGTGGTTCATCCAATGGCTCATCAGTCAAAATAAAAGTCCCCCAGTGCATGGCTACAGAATATTTTGACTGTAAATCTCTATGCATTTTTACCGCTTCTTCCGGATTCACATGATAAGGCTTCATAAACCATCGCGGTTCATAGGCTCCGATAGGAATTAACGCCAGATCGAATGGCCCATATTGCTGACCAATTTGCGTGAAGTGATCAGCATAACCTGTATCACCGGCAAAAAATATTTTATGTGCTTTTGATTCAATCACCCAGGATGACCAGAGTCGTTCAAATGCATCAAACAACGTGCGCTTGCTCCAGTGCTGCACCGGTGTTGCGGTAAACTTGACATCGCCTATGCTGTAGCTTTGCTGCCAGTCGAGTTCTACAAGCTGTATGGAATGCAATTGTAAATTATCAAACCATGCTTTATATCCCAGCGGCACCAGAATGGTTATTGGTCGTTGTTGTTTCCGGGCGGCTAAGCGTTGAAGGCTTGCCACATCCAGTGAATCGTAATGATCATGGGATATCAACACCACATCGATTTCCGGTAAATCGTCAATACTCATTCCCGGTGCAACCACGCGTTGTGGTCCAGCCCAGGTCACCGGCGATGCTCGCTGTGAAAATTGTGGATCAGTAAGAATATTCAATCCTGCATGCTGTAATAAAAATGTTGCGTGACCAATCCAGGTCAAGGACGTTTTATCACGATTATTTTTCAATTCATCTGGATTATTGCTCGCCAGTTTAAAGTGATAATCCTCAACACCCGGAATATCCTTGAACAACTTTTCCCAGCGCCATTTCAGGAAGGCCCACAGTCCCTTATTGTCGTCATAGCTAATATTCTTAAAACCGGATTGGGTATGGTGAGCCTTGTCAGGGTCAAAATAGGGATTGCTTGCACAAGCTGCCAGGAAACTGGCCGTGAATAGCATGATATATACAGATTTCATGATTGCATTATAAATGGGCCTCCCCTTTAAACAACCTTGTCAACATCATGGCTACGCATAGTCATGCTTGCTGATCGTAATGTGAGCCAGGTCCCACTATGAGGCCGCATTCAACAATATTGGAACCCTTTGCCCCTTTCCTGCGTTTTAACTGATGACAGTATTAACTTAACAGGAAACTATTTCATGAAAAAATCATTATTGACTACCGCTTTCATCATGTCCCTGGCCAGCGCTTCGGCTTTTGCCCACCATCCGGCGGCTGACATAGTTGACCCGGAAATCTACGCCATGATTGATGAAAACGTAGCCGACACCCCCCATGCAGACCTAACCTTTGATGAAATGGGTCGCGACGCCGACGACGTAGGCGCTGCCATGAATGAACGCGAAGAAACGGTAACCAACGCCGCACAGATGCGTGATGAAATCACCACCCGTGACGAAGTTGCCATGGATGCAGATACCGCAATGGATACCATTGATCTGCTGCAAAACATCGATGGCTCATTTGCAGAATAAAACCCTTGTATTGATGTAATCATCAATACAGAAGCACGATCCCCACCTTAGGGGCAAGCGACAACACGCATCAGGCGTTAAAGTCTTTGCCCCTTTTTTTTAAGCTCCACCCCATCAAAGCTGTGCCTGCTACCAGGCCGCCTGAGCACTACCGGCTCCCCATCAATTCATCTCTGCAAAAAGTCCTGGCAGCTACTATCATTTTGGTAGATGTTTGAGCCTTCCACTCACACAGTCCATCCACCATAAGTATATTAAGACTCTTTCATGCGCAAACGAATTAAAGTTGAAGATCTACGCATAGGAATGTACATAGACAAACTCGATGGAAACTGGCTCCAACACCCCTTCTGGAAGTCCGCCTTCAACCTGGTAGAACTCAAAGTATTGAAAGCCATACAGGACTCCGCTATTACCCATGTATGGATCGATACTTCGAAAGGGGACGACATCAACACCGCTCCTGCGACACCACGCATTGAAGAAGTCACCAAACCCGCCAAGTTACCCCCGGTAAAGGAAACCATCATACCCCTGGAAGAAGAACTGGAAGCTGCACGGGAAACTCTCGCCAAAGCCAAAAAAGCCACTATCGAGATGTTCACCGAAGCGCGCATGGGCAACTCCATTAAAATCGCCGAGGCAGGCCCGCTGGTGGAAGAAATATCCCAGTCCGTCGCTCGCAATCCCGCCGCCATGCTCAGTATTACCCGAATGAAAAACAAGGACGACTACACCTACCTGCATTCCGTCGCCGTTTGCGCACTCATGATCGCACTGGGTAAACAACTGAATTACAAAGGCGACCTGCAATCCCTCGGTATGGCAGGCCTGCTGCATGACGTCGGCAAAATGGCCATCCCCGAAGATGTATTAAACAAACCCGGCAAACTCACCGACAGTGAATTCGAAATCGTAAAAAATCACCCAAGACGCGGCTGGGAAATGCTCAAGGATTCCTACGGTGTGGACGAAATCGCACTGGAAGTTTGCCTGCACCACCATGAAAAAGTCGATGGTACCGGCTATCCGGACAAACTATCAGGAGATGCGCTCACCCTGGTCGCACGCATGGGCGCAGTGTGTGACGTATACGACGCCATCACCTCCGATCGCTGTTACAAAAAAGGCTGGGAACCCGCCATGGCACTAAAGAAAATGGCGGAATGGAAAGACGGCCACTTCGACGATGCCGTATTCAAGGCCTTCGTTAAAACCGTAGGCATCTACCCCACCGGCACCCTGATCAAACTGCAATCCGGCCGCCTCGGTGTGGTCATGGACCAGTCCGAAAAAACCCTGCTGCAACCCAAACTTAAAATCTTCTATTCCACCAGCAGCCGCGCACCCATACCACAGAAAATCATCGACCTCACCCGCTCAGGCGAAACCATCGAAAGCATCGAAGAACCGGAAACCTGGGGGTTTGATCGCCAGCGGATTATGGATTTGCTGTAAAGGACACAATGTCCAGTTCGAAATTGAATGACCAACCTGATCACACACCATATACGTTTCATTGTAAGTGCAGAAGGATACGACACACTGGAAAATCAGAATAATTCACAACGCCTTAATGTAGATTTTGTGGTTTAATCGGTTAATGCGTTGAACCAGCGTTCATGCGTAATAAAAAACACATTCCTACAATTGGACATATCTGGATACAACTATTAGTTAGCAAGGTAGGTTGGGCTTAAAAGAACACAACATGGATATAGCAATCTTTATTACATTACTAATAATTTCTTATCGATCATCGAAATCAATAAGAAATAGCTCAGTAATATTAAACGAATTTAAACAATCTAATATTCTGTCATTTCTTGTTTTTATTTATCCAGTAGGTCCTCTATTGTTATTTACCG
>JBFHPZ010000328.1:0-3701 GCA_041592495.1 Gammaproteobacteria bacterium
ACAGATGTTTTTCCATCTGTACCGGTAATACCAACAGTAAATAAGTTTTTTGAAGGCTCACCATAGAATTTATTTGCGATGTGACCCAATTTTTCCTTGAGGCTATCAATCGGGATACAGATCACACGCGTTATCAATGCCGATAGTATTTGCTGACAATATTGATCAAACTTGCGATCACATAAAACGGCGACAGCGCCTTTATTAACCGCCAGATGCGCAAACGCCAGTCCATGCTCTTTCTGCCCTGAAAGCGCAACAAATACATTACCCGGCTTGATTGAGCGACTATCCAGACTCAAACCTGAAATCGGCACATCGGGCAAACAGTTAATGTCAACAAATTCGCCCAGTAATTCTTTTAAAGTCATGGCATTTGTTTTGAGTTTCATTGCAGCCATCATGCGTTCTCCCTCCCTGGATTTTTTAACGCAACCTTTAAATCATCTGGTGGAATATCGAGCAATCGTAATGCGCCTGCCATAATATTTGAGAACACAGGCCCTGCAACTTCACCACCAAAATATTTATCATTGCGTGGCTCATCAAGTACTACGACAGTTACCAGCCTCGGATTTGTTGCTGGTGCCAGGCCTGCAAATATGGCCAGATAGCGATCTTCTGCATAACCACCTGCAATAAATTTATGTACGGTGCCTGTTTTGCCTGCAACATGATAATTTGTTACGCGGGCTTTACTCGCAGTACCTTCTGGACCAACCACTTTCTCCATCATGCTGCGAACTTGATGAGCCGTCTTCTGACTGATGATGCGCTCACCCTGAACTTCATGATCTCGGCGTAATAAAGTTGCAGGATAAATAAGACCATCTGCGGCGAACACACCATACGCACGAGCAAGCTGTAATGCAGTCACGGATATACTGTAACCAAATGCCATAGTGGCACGCTCGAATTCACTTACACGTCCGGTACGCAAACTACCGGATTGCTCACCAGGGAAACCACTTCCTGTGTTAACACCAAAACCCAGCTTCATGTACATACCAATCTGCTGTTCCTGATCCATCGCCAGTGCAATCTTACTAATACCCACATTACTGGATTTAAGAATAATGCCACCCAGATCAAGCTTGCCGTAGTTACGCATGTCCTTTATCAAATTACCTTGAACCCGGTAATAACCGGGTTCAGTATGCACATTGTCTTTTGGATGCCAGCGCCCAGTTTCTAGCGCTGCAGCCATGGTAAATGGCTTCATGGTTGAGCCCGGCTCAAATACATCTGTAACACTTCGGTTTCGATAAACACCCGGCCTCAGCTGACTTCGATCATTTGAATTAAATGAAGGCTGATTAACCATTGCCAGCACTTCACCTGTATGTGCATCAAGCACAACCACAGTACCTGCCTTTGCATGATTTTCTTTAACAGCTGCCTTTAGGCTTCGATAGGCTAGATATTGAATGCGACGATCGATACTTAAATAGATGGGCTTACCCGGCTCTACTGCACTTAAACGTTCAACATCATCAATGGCACGACCCAATCGATCACGAATAATCCGCTTAGATCCATTAATACCTGTTAACCATTGATCATATGCAAGCTCTAATCCTTCCTGTCCTCTATCATCAACATTTGCAAAACCAATTACATGAGATGCCACTTCTCCCGCGGGATAAAAACGTTTGTATTCACGTTGCAAATAAACACCTGGCATAGCCAGATCACGCACCTTTTGCGCATGCTCAGGACTAATATGACGACGCAGATAAACAAATTCTCGTTGGCCATTATTCTCAATACGTTTTTTCAGATCTGTTTTTTCTATTTCCAGCAACTCGGCGAGTTCTGGCAATCTGCTCCTGGCTTCAATTAACTCAGCTGGATTTGCCCACACAGAATCAACTGGTGTGCTAATTGCCAGAGGCTCACCATTTCTATCGTAAATATCTCCACGATGTGCAGGCAACTCAACCACTCGCAAATGACGGGCATCACCCTGTTGTTTGAAAAACTGCTGATTTAATACCTGCATATCCAGTGCACGCCAAACCAGACCCATCATGGCCACAGCAAACACGCCAAGCACCAGATAGCGGCGCATCATACAGTTTGTTGTTTTATTCATGTATTTCATTGCTGCATATACACAATTTCATCTGCTACTGGCAGTTTCATATTCAAACGTTTACTGGCAATTTTTTCTATTCGACCATGCGCCGACCAGGCACTTTGCTCCAGCTGCAAGCGCCCCCACTCTATATCAATATCATCAATTTGCTTTCTTAAAAGCTGAAGCTCTACAAATAATTTTCGACTCTGGTGCTTACTGTAAATCACGCCAAAGGATGAGCCTAAAACCAGAGCCAGTAAAAATGTTGTAATAACAATAACCATTTTCAATGCAGCTTCTCCAGCACTCGTAGCACCGAACTGCGCGCACGTGGATTGCGACTAACTTCTTCTTCACTGGGCTTAATGGCTTTACCAATAATTTTAAAATCGACCTGGATATCGCTTTCCATAATCGGCAAATCTTTTGGCAACTGCGGACCACGGGATATATCGCGCATAAATCGTTTGGCAATACGATCTTCCAGTGAATGGAAACTGATTACCGCCAGTCGTCCACCAGGCGCCAACACATCCACAGCGGAATGAAGTGCCTTTTCCAACACATCCAGCTCACGATTGATGAAGATACGGATAGCCTGAAAACTACGGGTTGCAGGATGCTTGTGCTTTTCTTTTTTGGGCACTGCGGCACTAATTAATTCTGCCAGCTGCAAGGTATCGTCAATTGGAGTTTGTACACGTTGGGTAACAACTGCATGCGCAATACGTTTTGCAAAGCGCTCTTCGCCATATTCCCTTAAAACCTGGATCAACTCCTGCTCACTCACATGAGACAACCACTCCGCAGCTGATTCACCGACGGTAGGATTCATTCGCATATCCAGTGGGCCTGGTTTTAAAAAACTGAAGCCGCGGCCCGCATCATCCAGTTGTGGAGACGACACACCCAGATCCAGCAAAATGCCATCGATGTTCCGATATAAGCCACGCTGATTCACGATATCGATCAATCCTTCAAAATTGCCATGCACAATTTCAAATCGCGCATCTTCACCAAATCGCTGTTTCGCAACTTCAACTGCCTGCGGATCCTGATCCATCGCCAGCAAACGCCCCTTTGCGCCAAGCTGCTGCAATATTCCTGCTGCATGGCCACCTCTACCGAAGGTGCCATCCAGATAAATGCCTTCAGGCTTTATTGCCAAACCTTCCAGAACTTCATCTAACAATACCGGTTGATGCGCGTAGTCGCCGGCTGCCATTATAAGGACAGATTTTCCAGCGATGTCGGCATCTCGCCTTCATCCAGATTCACATCTTGCAGCCATACCTGCTGCTTATCATTCCAGATCTGCTCATCCCAGATTTCGAACTTTTTACCCTGGCCAATCAGCACGATTTTTTTATCCAGGCTTGCATAGTCACGCAGCATGTTGGGTAACAGTATTCTGCCCTGACTATCCAGCTCAACTTCCGTGGCATGACCAATCAGCAAGCGCTGCAGCAAGCGCGCCTGCTTATTCAAGCTGGGAAGCGCCACCAGTTGAGACTCAATAATTTCCCATTCGTGCAAGGGATAAACCAGAAGACAACGATCACGATCAACAGTGACGACCAGTCGGCCACCGCAGGTTTCAACCAGGCGATCACGATAGCGC
>JBFHPZ010000329.1:0-3669 GCA_041592495.1 Gammaproteobacteria bacterium
AATTCAGTCATGGCTGGAGTACGGAGCTATCTGCCGGATGGCAGGATAAAGAACAAACCAAAGATCATTTATATGCAGGTCCGGAAACCCCATCAACCTGGAATCCAACTCCCGACCCAAGCAACATTGCATATATTGATATTTTTTACAGAGAATGGCGCCGTAATGCAGGCATAGATTTCAAATGGACAGACAACAAAATTCACAACACATTAATCGGCTTTGAATACGTAGACATTCAGGTCGACCACGAATTGATTGAAGTTATTGAAACTAATGGTCCAGGATCATCTTACAACTGGATAGATCCCGATAAAAGACGCCGCATATTCAGTACAACCTTACAGGAGGAATTTAGACTCCGTGATGACCTGACACTGACCTTCGGATTACGCCACGATAATTACAACGACATTGACTCCGAATTATCTCCACGACTTGCTGCCGTTTGGCGCCGCGATCAGAGCAACATTTTCAAGGCACAGTTTGCACGCGCCTTCCGACCACCTACTTTTTATGAATTGGCGGCAGCAGCTTATAACTTTTTTCCGACAACCTATGACATGATCGAAGGATCTACTATTACAACTTCTGAACTGGGCTACATCCATAAAGATATAAGCTATGAATACCGTATAACTTTATTCCACTCCAAGATAGACAAGTTTATCGTATTCATTGATGAAACCGGTTTTATCAATACCGACAGTGCAACGGTTTACGGCACTGAATTTGAGTTACTGCATAAGCTCAGCAAATCACTCAGCGTTGATGCCAATCTCTCCTTGCTGGACACTGATGATAACAACACCGGAGAGTCCATGCCTGGCTCGACTGACTGGATATCCAATATCGGCCTGAATTACCGACCCACATCCAGAACCAGCCTGGCCCTGCAATTCCATGCCGTTGGCGAAACCTATCGTGAAGCAACGGACACTCGCAACAAACTTGAAGGATACAACACTATTGATGCCACCTTGAGCATGACAGACCTGTTTGGGAAAAACATCGGTTTCCGTGCCGGCATGAAAAACCTGCTGGATGAAGACGTAAAATACCCGGCCCCTCAAATCACCTATATTGATGACCACCCCAGAGCCGGACGTCAATGGTGGTTACAAATCACATATGATTTCTAGCATTTAAACCAGGAGCTTTTCTTAAGGATGACCTTGAGCAACAACAGGAATGCGGTATTAACAGGAGTCTTGCTCTTGCTGCTATGCATGCTTCCTCTTAATGCGACCGCTAATGAAATGGAAGCGCGCCGTATCATGGTCGGACTTAAACTATTTCCTGCCGTAATCGCTGCTGACTATTTGATATCAGAAAAAAAGAACGAAGAAGGTTACCTGCAGTTATTCATACTCTATGGAGACAACAGCAAACAGGCTAACGAACTGGCGACAAGTCTACGTCAGATAAAAGAAATAAAAGACATTCCGATTAGAGTACAGATCCATACCTTCCAGGAATTCACCCGCAAACAACTGCCACCCAGAGCAGCGGCATTTATTGCCGAACCAGCCAATGGCCAAATAAACGCAATTATTCAACAAGGCATCAGCACATCAACATTATTATTTTCGCCCTTCAAGGGAGACGTTGAAAAGGGCGTGCACTCAGGATTGATTGTGAGCGACCGCATACTGCCCCACGTAAATATAAAGACATTAAACCAATCCGGAATAAAACTAAAACCGTTTTTCCTAAGAGCTTCTAGACAACATGAATAACCGGAAAAATAAAATTAAAGGCAACATTAATCTTGCGCATACCGGACAGGTATTTTTATTTCTGGCTGCCAGCCTGATCGTTTTTGTAGGCATCTACTGGATATTCTTCCTCGAACCTCAAATAAGCGAACATTCCAGAACACAAAGCACCCTGATTGCTCAATCTCAATCATGGATATTATCGGATGCAATCGGCCACAGCGAGGCCAGACAACAACTACTCATTGAAAGAATGGATGAAATACTCATCCTGTCAGATCCTATAACTGAAACTCCGTTTATCCACGGAATTACCATTGAAGTAGATGATTATGACAACCACCCTATGAACCTATCCCGCGGGAATACAAATTGCAAACAGTGCTACTCCATCAAAATACCACTCTATGCAAAAACCAATCATGAACTGATTGGCCTGGCTACTTTTTATTCCAATAATGATCTATTCAATTTTCTTCGGGACAATATTCGTAACAAAATCATTATTTCAATCCTGTTCCTGATGCTGTTTATTGCCATTGCCTGGCTAACCATATGGAAGCTGATTAGCAAAGCACGCATAAAAGACAAAAATCTATCTACAATTTTTGACACTATTCCATTCCCAATGGTTATTGTTTCTTCAGATTTAAACAGGATACTTCACTTTAATAATGCAGCGACCCAGTTATTCAACCTGGACCAGAGCAACATTCATTCAGTAAAACCAGAGGAGTTTTTCACTGACTCTCTTAGCTATAACAATATTAAAGGGCTGGCCAATACCCGAACCATAACCATTGAATGCCCGGTTAAAGCAAAAAAGCCAAAGCCAATCTGGTCGCTTACTACGCTTTCACCCGTAATTTATGACGAAGAACCCAGCAACATCATTGCCTTTGTCGATATCACTGCAACTAAAGACGCCAAGGATGAAATTAACGAATCGAGAAAACGTTTTTCCACAATTGTCGACGGCCTTGAAGACCATGTTTATGTCATAAAAGACGATGACAAACGCCTCATGTTCTCCAATATAACAAATGAAGAAGTTGAAACATTTGAAAACCTGTGCAATGCCAATATCCCAACAAGTGACAAGCAGCTTTACGGTGACTTTAACAAAACCGCCAATCAGTTTTCCAATAGCAACAATAATAAAATTATAACCTGCGAGTTTTTTAACCGGGCCAATAATCGCTGGTATTCATCAAGACAACGAATTATTTCATGGGTTGATGGGCAATTTGTACGCCTGGTAACCATTACTGATATCACCAAGCTCATTAAAGCCCAACTCGACCTGGAGAATGAAAAACAGAAAGCAGAAAAGGCATCACGCGCCAAGAGCGAATTTCTTGCCACCATGAGCCATGAGATAAGAACCCCGATGAATGGCATCATTGGCATGCTTAATCTGTTAAAACGCACCTCTTTAACCGAGGAACAGCAGGATTACCTGGATACCATAGACGCTTCAAGTAATCAGTTATTACTATTACTAAATGACATACTCGATATTACAAAAATCGAGTCCGGAAAACTTGTCCTGGAACAGACTCACTTCAACCTGTTTAAACTTGCCCAGGATTGCATGCGCCTGATTGAGAATAAAGCCAGGGAAAAACAGCTTGAATTGCGCATTGATATTGCCACAGACATTCCTTCTGAATTAATCGGGGATGAAATGCGTCTGCGCCAGATTTTAATTAATTTACTGGGCAATGCCACCAAGTTTACTGACCATGGATACATAAGCCTCAGCATTAACATACTTGCTCGATATAACGAAAAAGTGCGTTTACTGTTTTCAGTTATTGATACTGGCATTGGCATACCAGAAGGAAAACAGAATGAATTGTTTGAAAAGTTCTCCCAACTGGATTCCAGTACCAGCAGAAAATATGGCGGTAGCGGACTGGGCCTGGCTATTTGTAAAAAACTGGTCAGT
>JBFHPZ010000330.1:0-3666 GCA_041592495.1 Gammaproteobacteria bacterium
TCAGGCAAAGAAAAAATAGCATCCTGTTCAGGCTGGGTGAAAAATCGTTGAATGAGTTTTTTCCATTCATGTTTGCGTTCCATGCATTCCACGTCAATACCGACTTCATGTTGTTTGCACACGGCAATCATGGCGAGGTGTTGTGAGTGACTTAAATTAAAATGCAGGGGGTGTTCGTTATTGTTTGTTTTCAGAAACGGTTTGCCATTGTCACCCTTGCCGAATTGCAGTTCTTCGGCAGGGATATCGAGATACAGTGATAGCACACTGCGCAAGAAACCGTGGGATGCTATGAAACGTTTGCGGTGCATGAAATCGATAAAGCGCTCGCTTCTTTCTTTCTCATCAATGGACAGCAGGGGATAGAAACGCTTGATGCCGGGTGGTGTGGTGTTTAAATGAAACAACCAGATGTGCACATCATTATCATTCAAATCTTGAAAGGTGTTGACGGATTGCCACTCAGTCAATGCTATGTTTCCTGTTAATAATAAAATACAAACTGGGGATAATGAACATGGAAACCAGCATGGAGAAACTCAGGCCAAAAACAATCACCGTGGCCAAAGGCTGTAACATTTCAGAGCCTTCACCAAGGCCGATGGAAAGTGGCAACATACCCACTACGGTGGTGAGGGTGGTCATCAGGATGGGGCGCAACCTGAGTTGTGCTGCGGATAATATGGCAGTCATTAGCGCATCACCTTTTTCCCGCTGAATTTCAATTTGTTCAACCAGTACAATGGAATTGTTTACCACTATACCCACCAGCATGATAATGCCGATTTTTGCGGGCATTGATAATAAATCCGCCAGTATGGTTTCTACACCCACGGCAACGCCAATGATGGAGAACAGGGCACCGATAATAATGATCAGGGGATTGGTCAGGGATTCATATTGCACTGCCATCACCACAATTACCAGGAATAACGCCAGTCCCAGCAGGATATAACCAGTTTGTTGGCCCTGTTTTAATGTGGCAAGTGATCCGCCGTCATACAGGCTGTAACCTTCGGGTAATGTGAGGTCTTCAAGACGCTTATAGACGTTGTCCATCACGGTTGACAATACGGCATCGTCTTTCAGGGTTGCGGAGATTTCCACAATACGACGCTGACCATCGCGACGAATTTCTGAAGGTGTTGGATTGATTTCAACAACAGCAACATCTTTCAGGCGAATAATTTTATTATCCTGTACGGACACAATGATGTTCATGATGTCCTGGGTTGAATTGGTCAGGGCCAGAGGTAATCGCAGGCGAATATCATATTGCCGATCACCTTCGATGAAATCCGAAATAATCAGTCCGTTTAATGCCGTTGAAAGGGCGCGGCCAATATCCTCGGCATTCACATCAAGGTCCGCAGCGCGTTCACGGTCGATATTCAATACCAGTTCTTCAATCTGTTCTTCATAGCTATGGGTCAGATTGCTCAAACCCGGTAAATCTTTAATCAGTTTAACGGCTTCTTCTGCTGATTCATAAAGAATATCCAGATCAGGGCCACTGATACGTACGCTGATATCATCATCGCCTGATCCAAGACGAACGCCACGTATGCTGGCTACACGTAAGGTGATTTTCATACCGGCGAGTTGCAGCTTGTCGATATCTTGACGTATTTTTTTCACCCAGGATCTGCTGTCCAGTTTGCGCACATCAAGGGGCTTGAGTTGAACGCTGATGGAGGCGGTATTGCTGCTCTGGTATTCGGAGCGGCCAAAGATGCGGCCACCGGATGTTGTAAATACCGTACTCACATCCGCATCATTCATGAACAGTTTTTCGAGACGTGATATGGAAATGTCCAGCTGTTCCAGTCGCGTACCGGGATCGGCTGTAATGCCGATATCGATACGACCTTCATCCATGGCAGGGAAAAATTCATCCTTGGCGTTATACAACACGTAAGCACTGGCCAGCATTAATGGAACAGCAACCAGGAACAGCCATCCGGACTTTTTAATCACTTTTTCCAGGTAGTGTGCATACATTTTACGCAAGGGTTCGAGAACGTGTTCAATTTTACTTTGTTTCGCATCCGGTCTTGTTTCGATACGTGCGCCGAGTGCGGGTACCAGGGTTAAAGCAACAATCAATGACGCAACGATGGCGGCGGTGAGGGTGATAATCAATTCACTGAACAACAGACCGACGAGGCCGCCAATGAACAGGAAAGGTAATACCGCAACCAGGTTTGTGGTTGTTGATGCAGTGACTGCACTGGTGACTTCCGCTGCTGCATCGATGGCAGCCTGTGCATGGTTGGATTCACTGGCCTGATGGCGTGAAATGTTTTCCAGTATGACAATGGTGTTATCCAGCAAAATACCCACGCCAAGAGCAAGACCACCCAATGACATGATATTCAGTGTTAATCCGGAAACACCCATGATGGCAAAGGTAACCAGGATAGCCAGCGGTATGGCAGTGGAGATAATCAATGTGCGTCGGAAGTCGCCAAGGAATAAATACACAATAAACATGGCCAACAATGCGCCGGATAATGCCGCCATGGATGCATTACGCAAGGAATAGCGTACATAGGTCGATTGATCGGCAACTTTTTCAACCACGATATCATCGGGTAGCAGTTTTTGCTGGCGAAACCAATCCAGTTGAGCCAGTACCGCATCGACCACTGCAACCGTGTTGGCCGTGGGTTGTTTTTGTATAGACATTTTAACGCCAGGTGTTCCATTGAGCCGCACTCGAAGTTTTTCATCTTCGTGTGTGTCCAGCACCGTTGCCACATCCGATAACCTGACGGCGGTATCAATGTTCCTTTGTGTATTACTAATGAGTGGGAGTTGTCCTATCGCCTTAACATTTTTAAAACGTCCCTGGGTACGGGTACTGAGCTGGCGATTTTCCATATACAGGGTGCCGCTGGCGACATCGAGATTTTCCTTTTGCAAGGTATCGATAACATCCTGGAATACGAATCCGGCGGCAGCGAGTTTTTCCTGATCAATAATAATTTGAATTTCACGGGCAAGACCACCGCCCACTTCAGTGGAGGCGACGCCTTCGATATTTAAAAACCATTTTGAGAATTCATAATCAACCCAGCTGCGCAATTCAACCGGATCAAGTGTTTGTGAGCTCACCACCAGTTCCAGCACCGGAATCTGTGCGGGATCACGTTTGTATATGGTGGGTGGATCAATGGTGTCGGGCAAAAAACGTTTGGCGCGATCAAGGCGTGTACTGGCTTCACGTAAAGCTATGTCGATATCGGTGCCATAAGGGAAGCTGAGATCAACCGAGCTGCGGCCTTCAGTTGTTCGTGACTGTACCGAAATAGCACCTTCTGTGATCGCCAGCTGTTCTTCCAGTTGTCGTGTAATCTGATCTTCCATGATGCGTGCCGGAACACCGGGATCAACAATGCGCACGCGCACTTCGGGATAAATGAGTTTGGGGAGTAAATCAATATTGAGTCGATCAAAGGAAAACAGGCCAATGACCACCACCGATAGCGCCAGCATGGTGACTGCGATGGGCCTGCGAACCGACCATGCGGCCAGTCCGCCTGTACGTATGCGAGTTGTCATGATTTAGCTGTAACCGTTTGACTGATGCTCACCTGAGCATTGTTCTTCAGACCAAAGAAACCCTTGGTGACAACCTGGTCATTTTCCTGAATGCCGTCCAGA
>JBFHPZ010000331.1:0-3660 GCA_041592495.1 Gammaproteobacteria bacterium
CATCTGCTCGACTTTAAAAGTTGTAGGTAAACGAAAAAGGCAGGGCCTGTGCCCTGCCTCGATAAATTAAGATTTGCTGTAGTTCGGCGCTTCTTCCGTAATGGTCACATCATGCACATGCGACTCCTGCATACCGGCACTGGAAATACGCACGAACTCGGGACGGGTACGCATTTCATCCAGGTTCTTGCAACCGACATAACCCATACTGGAACGAATACCGCCCACCAGCTGATGCACGATAGTCGATAACGGACCTTTGTAAGGCACGCGACCTTCGATACCTTCCGGCACCAGTTTATCAGTAGCGGATTCCTTATCCTGGAAGTAGCGATCACTGGAGCCTTTTTTCATGGCGCCAATGGAACCCATGCCACGATAGGACTTGTAGGATCGACCCTGATACAGAATCACTTCACCGGGGGCTTCTTCCGTACCGGCAAACAGGCCACCAATCATGACGCTGTAAGCACCGGCAGCCAACGCCTTGGCGATGTCACCGGAGAAACGAACACCGCCATCGGCGATCAGGGGTACACCTGTACCATCCAGTTCGTTGGCGACATTGGATACCGCAGAAATCTGTGGCACACCGACACCGGCCACGATACGGGTGGTACAGATGGAGCCTGGGCCTATGCCCACTTTAACCGCATCGGCACCTGCATCGACGAGGGCACGGGCTGCCGCAGCAGTCGCAATATTGCCGCCAATCACCTGCACCTGTGGAAAATTCTTTTTCACCCATGCCACGCGATCAATGACGCCTTGCGAGTGACCATGGGCAGTATCAACCACGATGACATCGACACCGGCATTAGCCAGGGCTTCGACACGTTTTTCGGTATCACCGCCTGTGCCTACCGCTGCTCCGGCGCGCAAGCGGCCGTGCTCATCTTTACAGGCATTGGGGTATTCATCGGACTTCTGAATGTCTTTTACAGTAATCATGCCGCGCAGCTGGAACTTGTCGTTGATCACCAGCACTTTTTCGATGCGGTGCTTGTGCAATAAACCCTGCACTTCTTCACGACTGGCGCCTTCTTTGACGGTTACCAGACGATCTTTTGGCGTCATGATTTCAGTTACCGGCTTATCCATACCGGTTTCAAAACGTAAATCGCGGGAGGTCACTATACCTACCAGGTCCTGACCATCAACCACCGGTACACCAGAGATTCTGTTTTCGCGGGTAATCTCCAGCACCTGCTTGACGGTTGCATTGGGCGCAACCGTAATCGGTTCACTGATGACACCTGCTTCAAATTTTTTCACCCGGGAAACTTCACGCGCCTGTTTTTCAACCGACATATTCTTGTGGATGATCCCCATACCGCCAGCCTGGGCCAGCGCAATCGCCAGTCGTGCTTCGGTAACGGTATCCATGGCAGCTGATACCAGGGGGATATTGAGGCGTATGCCACGAGTCAGCTGAGCGCCCAGATCGACCTGATTGGGCAGAACCGTTGAGTGGGCTGGAATTAACAGCACATCATCAAATGTGAGTGCGTCTTGGGCAATTCGCATAACGGCTCCTGTTCATTCTATAAAATCGGACGAGTATATAAGAAAAGCCTGATAACTTACAAGGCGATAAGCTTTGGATTTATAAGGAAAAGTTTGATCCCTGCCAGAAAATATCCAGGAATCGCTTCCAGCTTGCAACCAGCCAGCAGATGTTTAGAATGTCAGCTTCTGTGAAATAGTATTTTACAGAAGCCATTTCATCGAATTGGCTATTACACAACATAAATATATCATTCAATAAGATGAGGTCTCTCATGAACCACGCTAAAATTTTCATAAGCCTTGCTATATCGGGCTTTATAACCATGGGCTGCTCTGGCTACGGCACAAAATCCGCTTCGGCTGATGACTACCAAAAAGCCTTAAATGAGGCCAGTATTACACTGGATAAGGCAAATAAATCGGGCTTTGAATGGCGAGACAGCCAGGATATCCTGAAAGCTGCAGAAAAAGCGGCTCAAGACGGTGATTTTTCCAGGGCCGTGGACATGGCTAACCAGGCAAAACGCCAGGGTGAATTAGCTCTGCAGCAGTCAAAAAAACCTGCCACAGGACCACACACCTAGCTCTAAAAGCGTAACCTGGTGGTCAAACACACCCCTTGGTGTTAAAAATCCAGCCGGAGGACGTCATAGCCCTCCGGCTTTTTTTGCTTCTCAAACCTTCACTGATTCCGAGCGTCCAGCTAGCAACAGATGTTATTCCACCCACGAAAGTCCCAGACTTTTGCAACATCAAATCACTAACGTGCAACCTGTAACGAGAAACCGGAAACTGTCGGCGATTGCTCAATTTTATCCTTGGCAACTCCGCAAAATTAACCGAACCTGCCCCAATATGGACTGACATTGTCCGCAGAAGGTTATGAATCCCTCCATAACCTGCAAGAAAATTTGCTCAAATCCGGATAGCAACAAAACAATTTCATTTTTTATGTCATGACACATAAAATGATCCGATATTGATGAGTTAATTGATAAAAAAATTGCATCCTGTGGCATTACAAATAAAATCTACAGCACGATTAATACGAATAGCGATAAATAACTGCATATAATTCAAATACCGTTTAAAAATAACTAATTAACCTGTAATCGTGTAATTTTCCCATACTTGAGGCTAGTTAAAACCTGCAAAATGGATTATTAAATTAGCTAATAAATTGGTTAGTTATAAACTGAACCTTAGAGAATTTAGATTTGACCCATTATTTTAAAAATTTCTTATTAACAGCAGTGTTAATGCATCCTTTTTTAATCTTTGCCCAGAATGACGATTCCATAGAAACAACAAGCGGTGATGAAGCCCAGGAACTCGAGCAGTTACTCGAACTTTTGCAGGAGCAAACATCCATAGCCACTAAAACCCGCCTTAATGCCGATTATGTACCCGGCATGGTAAGCGTTCTGCAGGGCCATGACCTTGAAAACCGGGGGGTAAGAACTGTATGGGAAGCCCTGGCCCTGGTACCGGGGATCGAACTCTCCATTGAAGAAACCGGACGCAAGCAGGTTGTGATCAGGGGCATAGGACGAACCTACGCTTCCGGCAATATCAAAATCTTACTCAATGGAACATCGTTAAACATGGCAAATATTGCCCATGCCAATCCGGTTATGAATATCCCGGTGGAGCAAGTGGAACGCATTGAAGTCATACGAGGCCCCGGTTCCGCTATCCATGGAGAATTTGCCTTAACCGGTGTTGTAAATGTCATTACCCGGAAAGACGAGTCTCGAGCCTTCCTTATGGCTGGTGAGAATAACAGCTACGGTGCCGGCATCATGATGACTTATGATGAAGTCAATTCACCCTTAAGCATGAATATAAATCTGGCCGGTTGGCAAACCGACGGCCCACACATCATCGCCGGAGAGGATGAACTTTTTGCTGAAGATAATGGCGCCTATTCCACCTACTCCAATTCTCCAGGCCCCACTAATGAAGCAGCAGAAGAAAAAACCGCGATATTCTCCATGAATTACGATAACTTTTCTTTCACTGCCCAATTAATTGAAGACGGCTACGGCGATCATTTTGGTCGCAACCAGTATCTGCCACCGGATGAAAAACGTATTGTTACGCGCAACAAATATCAAACACTGGATGTTAAGCAGCTGCTTGAATTCAGTC
>JBFHPZ010000332.1:0-3659 GCA_041592495.1 Gammaproteobacteria bacterium
AAGCGGGTCTTAACTGGGTGATAATTGAAGAGCTCCGCCATCAGATGATTCAGGAAAATGCTCGCCTGAATACCTTTACCGGCGCATCTGCCGGCAGCATCAACACCATCATGTCTGCAGTCCGTTATTGCCAGACCAACACCGGTAGCCGTGTTGAGGATAATTTATTTCGAAAGGCATGGGATATAGGCCTTAAAAATATGACCTCACTTCCCGGTAATCAGCAAACCAGAGTGGATTATCGCGATATTACCGAAAACCTCGAGCTTTATCTAAAGCAGCCGCAGCGTCGACAAAAAGCAAAAGATAAGGGAGGCGTGTTCAGTCGTCGCGGTTTATTGCCAAGCATTCAGTTGATATACAATGAAATTCATAACAAGGATATAACCTATCGCGAAGGCTGTAGCGTTAACATCGGTATTTCTGTTGCTAAATTATTTCCGGAAAAGTCTACCGTTGATGGCATTGATTTACGAACACAGCGGTTTATTTTCCCCCTGCAGTTGTTTGTCCAGAATGGCGAAGTACAATTTCGAAACCTGTCACCGGAAGACAAACGTTTTACAGCCCTTGATCAGTTTATTTATTTGCCGGAAGTCAATGGCTTGGTCCAGGTCCATGAAGTACTTAAGGTTGTATTGGCTTCCAGTGCTTTTCCAATTGTGTTTGCGCCGGTTAATCTGAACTACTGTATTACACCCAGAAAAAATTACACCTACGCACGAAAAGAATGCCCGATGAATTATGAACTCAGGCAGGACCTCTTTGTCGACGGCGGAAGTCTGGATAACGCACCCATCGGTGTCGCCCTGGGTATTACCGATCACTTTTCCGATATTCGACAGGCTACTTTTGGTTATATTAATCCTGGCCGGTTGCGTGAACGTGAATCTGCTGCAAGTATTTTTGATTTGCGCGCACCGAAAGGCATTGACTCAAGCCAGTATATTGCCGGCATCAGTGATTACATGCGCCTGGGCTTCCACTTGCTGGATTATGGTATGTCGGCAGAATTGCATAATACCATTCGTGAATTTAACCAGAAGCGCAGGGAGACCAATACAAGTTATCCGCTGCTGTACAGTACATCGCGATTTTATCCAGTGGTAGGTGACTACCTTGCCCATTTTGCTGCCTTCTTTGACAACGCCTTCAGACGATTTGATTTTAACGTCGGCGTATACGATGGTGTGATCAATATAGCCCGTTATCTGTGCGCACGGGAGCGAGGTGTGCAGCAACTGGATCTGACTCTTCCAGAAAATATTTCATGTGTGGGTAATAAAGCTGGTGAGATATATTCACGCCTGGCTATACAGCAAGGCGATGGTGTAGATGTTTTCGCTGCACTGGCATTACGTGAATTTCGTACGCGTCTTTACGAAGATGGCTGGCAATGGCTGCAGGTTGATGAGATATTAAAAAAACACAGGGGCTCAGCAAACCTGGTTGTATTTGCTGCTCTTGATAGCAGCGGCTGTGTATATGATCATCCCTGCCAGACTAAAATTGAAGTACCGAGCTTTGATGTATTTCTTGGCAAGCTGAGGCCAAGAAAACTATTTGAAGAACATACCCAGGCGATGATCAAAAAACCGCAGCTTTGGGTATACCCCATTATGCTAACCACGCTGGATCGTATGCGGGATGTTGAGCAACAAAAGAAAGATCAATTAGTAGCACATGGCCTGAATGATCAGGCGGATATACAGGAAATGTATGTCAAGCTGGTAGAAGTCTCAACTTTCGCGGGTCGTACTATTGCCATGAAGCAGGAAAATAATGTGTGGCCTTCATCTACTGCCGGTGATATGGGGGATATTGAGCGGTATCTGGTGCCGGACGAAATTGGCGGTGATATCAGATCCGGTGGTTTTTATTTTTCCTATAACTGGAATTATCATCTGGGAAATAGTTCCTGGTTACTGGAGCCAAGTTTCACGCCATACCATGGCATTAATAATGATCTTTATCCCTGGCCCAACATGTCAGTGGGCTTAACCCTGCGCTATCACTTGAGTAATCCACTCATTTCATCAATGGGATTTGGTCCCAGTGTGTATCGCGACTGGAATAGCCACACCAGTGTTGATCGTTATTCTTCAGGACTTGAAATTGATCTTGGAATGCTGGGGGATAAGTTACGCATTACTGCAGGTCAGCGTGATCTTGGTGGCAATCAGGGTAACCAGTATTATCTATTGCTTGGGATTACGGACATCAAGGGTATTTACAAATGGCTGTTCTAACATGGGCCACTTTGATCAAGTGGACCGCTGTCAGTCATGTGAAAACTCTTTCTCAAGGTAATTGATAATATCTCTGGATTCGTACATCCAGGTGGTTTCACCATTATCTTTAGTGATTCTAAGGCAAGGCACCTTGATTTCGCCACCGCCTTCCAGTAACTGCTCACGAAATGTTGGGTTATGCTGAGTGTCGCGTAATTCGATGTTGAGCGACAGGCGTTTCATTGCGCGTCTCACCTTGATACAAAATGGGCAGCTTGTAAATTGGTAAAGGGCAAGCTGTTTTGTTTTCTCATCTACAGCCTGTTGCGCTTCAGTTGAGCGGATGATGCCTTTGGGTGAAGTAATGGCATTCCATAAAAGTAAAACAGGTCCAAGGATGGCCCGTACCAGTCTGAAAAAATAACGAATAATAAATCTCATAAGTGCTTTGGAATATCGTGTTTAATGTATTTTGGTTGTTTCTGTTTCAGAAAAAACTGGCATACGTTATCATGATTTGACTCATCGGAACATAAGCAATTGCCGATTATTGAATGAATCATCTGGAGTGTGGATATTTGCCTGCCTTATATGGTTGCTATATTGGCAAAAATTTCATCATCTCGGGTAAGCAGGCCCGTATAAAACCTTCCTTATAGGGGTTAACTATGAAAATATCAGTAATCAGTGGCAGCCATCGTGAAAATTCCCAAAGTCTAAAGGTGGCCAGGCACATTCAGCGCACCCTTGAGAAGGATATTTGCGAGGAAACCTGGTTGTATAGTTTACAGGGAAATCCATTGCCTTTATGGGATCAGCGCGTGTGGGAAAATGATCCTGAATGGAACAGCATTCTTGCACCATTGAAAGAACAGCTGGCTTCCAGCGATGGTTTTGTTTTTGTTGTACCGGAATGGCATGGCCAGGTACCGGCTGGTTTAAAAAACTTTTTTTTATTATTTAGCAAGTATGAGCTTGGCCATAAACCGGCACTGATTGTTACCGTATCCTCGGCAGATGGTGGTTCTTATCCCGTCGCTGAGCTGCGTATGAGCAGTTATAAAAATAATCGTATTTGTTATATTCCGGATCATTTAATTATTCGTCATGTTGAGAAAGTATTAAATGAAGATCCTAAAGACAATGATAGTGGTGCCGACGGTTATTTTCGGGAACGTATTGAATGGAATCTGAAGGTGTTGAAGGAATATGCGATTGCGCTGAAACAGGTTCGTGCCAGCGGCATTATCCACAACGATAAATTTAAAAACGGCATGTAATAATAAATTATTTGGATTATCCGGTTAACTCGGTCGAGCTTTTATTTATTACAACCAGGGGATCAGTGAATAACTTGGAGTTTGGAATCAGGATACGATGGGTTTCAAACTCCAGCTCTGTATAGCGAAGATCAATCGCGATCACCTT
>JBFHPZ010000333.1:0-3658 GCA_041592495.1 Gammaproteobacteria bacterium
ATACCGGCAAAACCAGCCAGTAAAATCATGTTAACAAAAATCAATGGCATATCCAAAAACGCAACGATGAGCCCGATCAACAACAAAACCACATTAAAATACAATAGCAGCATAATGAGTCTGGTTATACCATGGGCTGATCCCAGTCCCCAGAAATAACTCCAGTGTATTGCCTTTACGGCAATTAACCATGAAATCAGCAGAAATACACTGCCAACAACACTCCAGGCAGTAGAAAAGATCAATCCGATTTCGATCAATAACAAACCGATAAAGGTAAAATTATAACTGGCGCCATAACTGACATAATGGATGGCCGATGTTTTAAACCACAAAGGAAATCGCGTTAAAAGCAGTCCCAGAATAGAAAAACCTATAACCCCATAGGATAAAAAAATGCCAGATAACATCACATGGTTTTCGAAGCTTATCTGGTTATTCAGGATCAGGACACTATAGATAGCAGCATGAACAGCCGCTGAAAACAGAAACAGCCTATGGGGCTGGCTGGCAATTCGCCACCATAAACGCCCGAGGGCGCTTTTATCAGTTTGGCATAATGGGCCAATAGCAAGACACATAATCGTTATATCCTTTTGATGTCAGGATATACCGGGGATTCAAGCCGGTATGTGATCATGTCACAATGAACAACAATCCCGTTTAATGCCTAGAATCTTGTCAGATCGATGTCATCAAAATTGCTAACCTGTGGATAGCGGGCATCCGGCTGGATATTACCATCGCGCTTCAACCAGCAGGTTTTCATACCGGCTTCCGTCGCTGCCAATAATTCTTTCTCAATATCCGATAAAAATAAAATCTCGTTGCCGGGTAGGTCCAGCGCTTTAATGATTGCCCTGTAGGATGCCGCATCCATTTTCGCACCAATGGTGGTATCAAAATTACCACTGAACAAGGAATTCAGGTCACCGTATTCGGTATAACCAAACAACAGTTTTTGCGCTTTCACCGAGCCCGATGAATACACATACAAACGTATACCCTGTTGATGCCATTGCTTTAAATTGTTAACCGCATCTGCATACACGTGGCCTTTAAAATCGCCATTGCGATAACCTTCTTCCCAGATCAATCCCTGTATAGCTTTCAGGGGAGTGATTTTTTTATCCTGGTCTATCCATTCAATGAGTTGATCCGACACTTCTTTCAGCGTCATGTCCAGATCACCGACTTCCATGCGTACGTCGTTGATATAGGGCGACGCCTTGCCATCTTGCACACTGCTGCAAATAAATTTTGCCATGTGTTGCCGCGCATAAGGAAACAACACATCATGCACGAATGAAATGGATGATGTTGTGCCTTCGATATCGGTGACGATTGCCTTAATCATAATGTCTTCTGGAACTCATCAAAGCTGGGAAATTTTTTAGCAATTTCACTACCGGTAAAATCGCCTACCCAGCCGTTTTCAGTAGTAAAAAAACGTATGCACTTAAAGTTGGGTTGCTCGCCCATATCAAACCAGTGCGTAGTATTGGCCGGTACACTGATCAAATCACCCTTGGCGCACATGATCATATACACCTTGCCATTCACATGCAGATAAAACATGCCGCTGCCATCCACGAAGTAACGCACTTCGAAATCACCGTGGGTATGCTCGTCGAGAAATTTTTTCCTCAGGGTTTCCCTGTCTGGATGATTAGGACGCAAACTGACGACATCTACGGACTGAAATCCATATTGCTCATTCAGTTTATCCACAGATGCCTGGTAGGCAGACAATACGGATTCCTGATCGGCATCATCTTCCAGCACACGATCCGCCTGCCAGCGTTCAAATTGTACACCCAGCGATTTAAGGATTTCGGCTATAGCGGAGAAATCAGTAGTGGTTGCCTGTTCCTGCTTGCCATTTTCAGAATAGATAGCCAATGCTGTCATTTTTGTAATCCTCGCATACGCATTTCGCAGTCAAAAAGAAATTCAAAAGCTTCGACATGCCGCAGCACATCATCAATGTTCTTACCCCAGGTATAAAAGCCGTGACCAGCGATCAAATAGCCAAACAGGGGTTCTCTGGAGGTATTCATATAGGCATCCACCTTATCGGATAAACGCTGAATATCCTGATCATTGGCAAAGATGGGTACAGAAACTTTGCAATCATGGGTATCAACGCCGGCAAATGCCTTGAGCAATTCATAATCCTGTAGCTGTAGTTTGTTTTTGGTGAGCAGGGATAGTACGGTGGCATTCACCGAATGGGGATGCAGGACTACCATGGCTTCGGGATAATGCTGGTAAATCTGTACATGCAGCAGGGTTTCTGCCGATGATCGGCGACCATCCAGTGATTGCCCCTGGGCATCAACCCGCATGATATCGCCAGTGGTCAGCTTGCCTTTGTGGCGTCCGGACACGGTGATCGCCAGTGAACCGTCCGATAATCGGGCAGAAAAGTTACCACTGGTAGCCGGCACCATGCCTTTGTTGTAAAGTTCTTGCCCGGCGGCAACCAATTCAATGGCACGTTGTTCGAATTCTGTATTCACGTCAGTTTCAGTTAAAATAACAAGCCACAAGTATATATGATTTCATCTCAGGCGAAAAAAACTTTGTCCAGCTCACCCATCATTCTGTCGACACTTAATGCTCGTTATATCCACTCTTCCCTGGGCCTGCGATACCTGCTGGCCAATATGGGCGAGTTATCTGAACAGACCAAACTGGTTGAGTTCAACATTAATAGCCGCCCCATTGATATTGTGGAAGATTTGCTGCAACAACAACCACGCATCATTGGTTTCGGGGTGTATATCTGGAACGTTGAACAAAGCCTGCAGGTCATCAAACTGATCAAAACCATTGCGCCGGAAACCATCATTGTCATTGGTGGCCCGGAAGTCAGTTACGAATATGACAATCAGGAGATTGTCAAACTGGCGGATTACCTGATCACCGGGCAGGCGGACCTGGCGTTTGCGCAGACCTGCGCACAACTCCTGTCTGGCCCTAAGCCACTGCAGAAAATCATTCCGGCATTACCCTTCAACCTGGACCAGCTAACTCTACCCTATTCATGTTATACCGACGAAGACATAGCCAATCGCATTATTTATGTCGAGGCCAGCCGTGGCTGTCCTTTTAAATGTGAGTTTTGTTTGTCTGCACTGGATAAAACGGTTTATCCATTTGATATCGATTTATTTCTGACTGAAATGCAAACGCTTTATAAACGTGGTGCTCGCCATTTCAAGTTTGTTGACCGTACGTTTAATCTTAAGGTAGAAACCAGCATTCGAATCATGGAATTCTTTCTGGAAAAAAATGACCCCGACCTGTTCCTGCATTTTGAACTGATACCCGATCACTGGCCGGAAAAATTGAAAGCCACCATTGCCCGCTTCCCTGAACATACCCTGCAATTCGAAATTGGCATACAGACATTGAATGCTGATGTTCAGCACCTGATTAGTCGCAAGCAAAACAACACGAAATCGCAAGAGAACATTTCCTGGCTTCGACAACACAGTCATGCGCACATTCATGCTGATTTAATCATTGGCCTGCCCGGTGAAGATTATGACAGCTTTGCCAGAGGCTTTGATCAACTCAGTGCAATGCAGCCCCATGAGATTCAGGTTGGCATACTCAAACGCCTGAAAGGCTCGCCCATCATTCGTCACAC
>JBFHPZ010000334.1:0-3622 GCA_041592495.1 Gammaproteobacteria bacterium
ATTAGATAGCAAGGTTGTTTGGTCAGAGGGAATGTTTTTAAATCCACAGCATTTCCAACAACAGGAACGTTATTTTGAACGCTATATCGATGGTAAGTGTTCTGCATTTGGCTCCTATGGTTGGGGCTTGCACCACTTCGAAATTGATCAACAGTTACTGAATCTTGGAAAAATTTCCGTTACTAAAGCACGCGGCGTCTTCCCTGATGGTTCACCATTCAACTTCCCGGATATTGATGATGCGCCACCTGTACTGGAAGTCCCGGAAAATACCCATAACGCCATTGTTTATCTGGCTGTACCGGTTAAAAGAGCCGGGGCGGTTGATGTTTTATCGGAAGATAACACACAAGGTTTGGCGCGATATTATTCATCAGAACAGAATGTACGAGATGTCACATCTGAATCTGGAGACAACATAGCGATTAATGTAGGAAAACTTCGCTTCAGGTTATTACTGGAATCCGATGATTTAAGTGGCTATGCTTGTATCGGACTCATTCGAGTTGCGGAATCCAGGGAAGATAAAAATGTTCTCCTCGATGATCAGTATATTCCTACTGTTCTTGACTGTAATGCGTCACCAAAATTATCCGGTTTCTTAACGGAACTGGCAGGATTGCTCCGTCATCGTGGTGAATCTATCGCGGGTCGGCTTGCAGATACCCAGCGTGGTGGTACTGCCGAAATTGCCGACTACATGATGTTACAGTTGATTAATCGTCTCGAACCCATGACAAATCATTTATCCTCAATGAATGGTTTGCATCCACTGGATCTTTATGCCGAGTCGGTACAAATGGTCGGTGAATTATCCACCTTTGTAAGCAAAAACAAACGTCCACCAGTGTTTGAAACGTATCTCCACGATAATTTACAAAAAACGTTTGTACCCGTCATGACTTCACTGCGCCAATGCCTAAGCATGGTTTACGAACAAACCGCTATATCAATGAATCTGGTGGAGAAAAAGTACGGTATACGCGTTGCTGAAATTACCGATAGATCATTACTCAACACCGCATCTTTTGTCTTGGCGGCACGTGCTAATGTACAGGAAAATGCCCTGCGCACCCATTTGCCAGCCCAGATCAAAATTGCACCGGTTGAGCGCATACGCCAGCTGGTTAATGCCGCAATGCCCGGTATTACACTCAAACCACTGCCTGTTGCTCCTCGCCAAATTCCATATCACTCAGGGTTCACCTATTTTGAACTGGAGAAACAAAGTGATTTCTGGAAAGAACTACAACACTCAGGTGGATTTGCATTGCATATCGGCGGTGATTTTCCAGGACTGGAACTTGAGTTCTGGGCTATCCGCCAATAACTGTTTCAGGAGCGAACAATGTCATCAGATGATTCCGATAAAACAGTTTTTCGTCAACCATCCTCCGATGGAGACCACACGGTATTACGACCAACCCCAGGTCGACGCAGCGGGGGTACTACCGGTCAACAACCACAGGCCTATACGCCGCAACCAACACAACCACAACGTGTTGCACCGCCACCACATGTAGATACTGAAGCAGCTTATTTCAGAGCCAGTCATGGCCTCAATCCATTAGTCAATACCGCATCAACACTGATTGCCGTTTTTGAAAAAACCCGTCACTCCCTCAGCCATCCTGATGTCGCAGGTTTACATCAACGCCTTGTTAATGAAATCAAGAATTTTGAAATGCGTGCAAAAGAACAGGGCATTAAACCAGAAGTTGTTTTATCTGCACGTTATGCACTTTGCACCGCCCTGGATGAGGCCGTATTAAACACCCCCTGGGGCAGTGAAAGCGCATGGACTCAAAGAACACTATTGAGCATGTTCCATAACGAAACAGCTGGTGGTGAAAAGTTTTTTATGATACTGGATCGCATGCGTCAGACACCCGCTGAAAATCTCTACATACTTGAACTCTTTTACATTCTATTAAGCCTGGGTTTTGAAGGTAAGTATCGCGTTATCCATCGTGGCCGAGACATGCTTGAGCAGGTCAGGGATGAGTTATTCAAAATCATACGCAATTACAGGGGTGAATATGAACGCGAACTTTCTCCCAGCTGGCAAGGACTTGGAAAAATACGCAACACCCTGGCGCAATATATACCTATGTGGGTCATAGCCAGTTTCATTGGCGCGGCCTTATTCCTGAGTTACTCAGGTTTCAGAGTTTGGCTTTATCAATCATCGTCACCGGTTGCCGATCAATTGACGGAAATTTCCCAAATCAAAACAACAAAACAAAACAGGCCTGAAGACGGCACAACAAACTTCAGAGCAGAATAATAATAAAGAGCCTTTTAGATGAAGAAAATATTAGAATTTTTCAAAAACCGAATAGTCATGTCATTGATCGGCTTACTGGCCTTGTCAATTTTAATATGGTTTGCCGGTCCTTATATTAAATTTGGTGAAAATAATACTGCACCCCTGGGAAGCGTTGTTGCCAGGCTGATTGGTATTATTATCATTGTTGTTTTATGGGGATTAAATAATTTACGCATTCAGCTACAAAACAAAAAGCAAAATGAAGAACTTGTTGATGACCTGCAAGAGAACAACAAGGATTTACAAACCGACCTCACTTCAGGACAAACCTCTGAAGAACTTCATCAGCTAAACCAACGCTTTGCACAGGCGCTGGCAACATTAAAAAAGCTTAAATTTAAAGGCGCTAGTTCAAGCAAGGCTTTATATGAGTTGCCCTGGTATATTATTATCGGCCCACCAGGCTCCGGCAAAACCACCGCACTGGTTAATTCCACATTAGATTTCCCTCTGGCCGAACAATTTGGCAAAGGCGCCTTACAAGGCGTTGGCGGAACACGTAACTGTGACTGGTGGTTTACTAATGATGCCATATTAATCGATACCGCAGGCCGTTATACAACCCAGGATAGTCACCGAGTAGTCGACAGTTCCGCATGGGAAGGTTTTTTAAACCTGCTCAAGAAAAACAGACGCAGAAGGCCCATCAACGGTGCAATCATTGCCATCAGTATTCAGGATCTGCTGACACAAACCGAAGAACAACGCATTGCACACGCCAAGACCATTCGTACACGTATTGATGAGCTCATGGAAAAACTCGAAATACGTTTTCCCATATACCTTATGTTCACCAAATCTGATCTGGTATCCGGGTTTACCGAATTCTTCGAAGACCTGAGCAAGGATGAAAGGGAACAGGTATGGGGTGTTTCATTACCTAATGCGCCCAAGCCATCACAGAGCCCGGATTTTGATTATCTTAATCAGGAATATGAAAAACTGATCACACGTATATATGATCGTGTGCTTTGGCGTATACATACAGAGCGTGATGTACGTCGCCGTGCCTTGATTCAGGGTTTCCCACAGCAAATGGAAAACCTTAAGTCGGTCATCGATAGCTTTGTAAAACAAACATTCATTAGCAACCGTTACCGCTTCCAGCCTTATTTGCGAGGCATTTATTTCAGTAGCGGCACACAGGAAGGCAGCCCCATCGATCGACTGATGACATCTGTTTCATCCAGTTTTGGCTTTGCTCGCGAGGCTGTACACATGCCCCATGGCCAGGGTAAAAGTTATTTCCTTGGCAAGTTATTCCGCAATGTAATATTCCCGGAATCTGAACTG
>JBFHPZ010000335.1:0-3603 GCA_041592495.1 Gammaproteobacteria bacterium
GTGATCGAAGGCATGGATGTGGTTGACAGCATCGCCCAGGTTGCCACTGCCAATGCCATGGGCCATGGTGATGTGCCTGTCGAACCTGTCATTATCAGCAGCGCGACTGTTATCTAATCCAACATGCCACAAATACTGTTCATTTCAGATTTGCATTTGTCCCCGGAACGGCCGGAAATCATTGAGTTATTTCTTAAATTTCTCGATGACAAGGCACGTTCCGCAGACAAACTGTTTATTCTGGGTGACTTTGTTGAATACTGGCTGGGTGATGACGATAAGGCCGTTGGTCTTGAGCCTGCCTTTAAAAAATTAAAACAGATCTCGGATGCCGGTGTTGAAATTTATTTAATGCACGGCAACCGGGATTTTCTCATGGGAGAACAACTCGCTGAACGCTGCGGCTGCACGTTGATGAACGACCCTCATATCGAGCAGCTTGATGGCGTCCCTGTCTTGTTGATGCATGGTGACACCCTGTGCACCGATGATATCGAATATCAGAAGTTACGCCTTATGCTACGCAATCCGTCCTGGCAGCAAGACTTTTTATCAAAGCCACTGGTAGAACGCATTATGATGGCAAAAGCCTTGCGCGAGCGTAGCGAGCAGGAAACACAAAACAAGTCAGCCGAGATCATGGACGTGAATCAGAAGGCTGTTATGCAGGCGTTTAATGAACAACAGGTTAGCCTGATGATTCATGGTCATACCCATCGCCCGGCAATTCATCAAAATGAATATGATGGTAAAGCCTGTACGCGTATTGTACTGGGTGACTGGTATAAGAAAGGCAGTTACCTTGAATTTAATGGCGCAGATGATTATGCGCTGCATGATTACAATTAATGTGGCTATTCAGGTGCCGCACCTACACCAATCGGTGAATACTGTTCATATCCCGGTGGCAATGTAAACAACTCATCCGAAACCTTCTCATGGGTATAGTTTTTTAATCTGCGCATATAACCACGACTATGCCATTCCTGGATCGGTAATCCTTTGCTGTAATAGTCACCCTGGTTAAAGACCTGATGCTTTAGAAAACAGGGCGTTTGATATTCTTCCGGTGTGTTATGCAGGCTGGCAACCAGTTGTCCCGACAAACTTATTTGGTAATCCCGAAACAGTTTCATTTCATCGTTAAAACTATCGGGTAACAGCTGTATATCTGCGCATAATTTATTATCTGCAAACACCTGATAACTAACCACATGCTTACCTGAAATTAGAGGCGCATCTTTCAGGATTTTGTTTTTAACTTCATGCTTGAATGAAAATTCAGGTGTTGTCCACGGCACTTCCTGGATGACCATAACGGTGCGATCATCGTGGTTAGCACTGTATATGGTGTGTTTTTCATGGTCGTAAAGTAAAAAATTATCCTCCGGACTACCGTTATCAATACGTATAAAATTTTTACTAATGACATAGCGCATCAATTCGGCGGACGTTCCTGTTTCCTGCTCTTCATACCAGAACACAGTCGCATCAGTTTCTGCCTGGGCAATTGTATGAACACCAAGACATATCAGCAGCAAAAGCTTTTTCATAATTCCATCTCGTTCAAATCAGCAAGTTCCTGTTCGGTAAAACCTGCCTGAATACGTACCACTTCATCGAAAGGACCTTTCAACTGGCCTTTCATGTAATCCTGTATTAATTGCCTGAACGTGGTGCGGGCATCTAAACCACGTTGCGCACACACGTATTTGAACCATTCACTACCAATGGCAACATGGCCGACTTCATCGCGATGAATGATTTCAAGGTGCGATACAAATTCATCATCACCGGCCTGTTGTAATTTTTTCATCAGCCCTGGTGTGACATCCAGGCCACGGGCTTCGAGCACACGCGGCACCAGAGCCATACGAATCATCACATCGTGGGCGGTTTTTTGCGCCATTTCCCACAGGCCATTATGGGCATCATAATCGCCGTAGTTACAGTCACGTTTATTGAGATAGGATTCCAGCAGGCTAAAGTGATAAGCCTCTTCATCTGCTACCTGTAACCAGCCTGCATAAAATCCATCAGGCATACCACGAAAACGGTACACCGCATCCAGCGCCAGATTGATGGCATTGAATTCAATATGGGCCAACGCATGCGCCAGTATCACCCGACCTTGTTCGCTATTGATATTACGTCTGGGAACCTGCTTTGGTGGCACCAGAACAGGTTTGTCCGGATGCCCGGCTTCACCTATTGGCAAGGGCGGAGCTAAATCTTCTACGACCAGATCACCCGCACACCAATCCGCGTACAGCGCATGGGTCAGATTGCATTTCTCAAGGGGATTTTTGGCCTGCAAACACTGCCAGGTACGTTCAAACAAACTGGATGACATAATAGGAGCAACAGCAAATTGCGCCATTATCCCCTAATTTGGGCCATGCAACCAGTTTGAGTACCGGGAGATACGTAGGGAAGCTCGGAATGACTGCTCAAATGTCATCCCGAGCAACGTCGAGGGATCTTAACTTTTGGAAGTCATAGCAACCTTATGCATAAGATCTATCCACTACGGTCGAGATGACAGTGATTCTGAGCTTACTCAGGGCTTCCAAACGCCAAATGCATCTTCCGCCGGTGGTTGCGGTTTCTGCATGGCCTTTTGTTGCTCCATATAATCAAAAACATGGGACATAAAACCGGCCAGGTCGTTCAGTGCCTCTTTCTTGTTCATTTGTGGGTTGTTATGTTCTGACAACATCAGACCAGCTGCCGCGACCAGATATTGCATTGCAAGTACGTCATCATTGCAACGGCCATCATTCTTGTTCATGGCTTCGCGCAGGTCTTGCATTAGTTGCGGGGATAGCTGGATTCCGTCATCACTCATTGTTTTTTCTCGCGTTTGGTTCAAAATTGGCTCTATTCTAGCGAATCTGGCGAGACTTTATCCATGTACAAGATATGTGTATTCATTCCGGAATCCCACCTTGACGCGGTAAAAACCGCCATGTTCCAGGCCGGCGCCGGTCGCATCGGTGACTATGATAGCTGTGCCTGGCAAACCCTGGGCCAGGGCCAGTTCCGACCACTGGAGAACAGTTCGCCCTTCATTGGCACCCAGGGCCAGGTTGAAACTGTCGCGGAATACAAGGTAGAAATGGTTTGCGCCGATACCATCATTAAACCCGTCATCACAGCGATGAAACAGGCACACCCCTATGAAGAACCGGCGTATGATGTGTGGAAACTTGCCGACCTGTAGACTGTCATAAGACTGTGCTAATATACCTTTCATTCATTCAACGAATCACCCGGGAGATAAAACTTGTACGGTTTTAACATCACCATGAAAACCTCAATGGCAGACGCCGAAACTAAAGTCAGGGAAGCCCTCATGGCCGAAGGTTTTGGTGTACTCACTGAAATCGATTTACAAAAAGTGATGAAAGCCAAGCTGGACATCGACCGTACCGGTTACAAAATCCTCGGCGCATGTAATCCCAATCTGGCACATCAGGCTATAGATGCTGAGCCCGATATCGGTTTATTACTCCCCTGCAATGTTTTACTGCGCGAAGAAAGCAATGGTGACATCACCGTTGGTTTCATGGACCCAGCTGCTGTTCTGGATCTGGTCAACAA
>JBFHPZ010000336.1:0-3596 GCA_041592495.1 Gammaproteobacteria bacterium
GTGTGTTTATTTTTTGATTTAGCTTGCCAGTCCTGGATTGTTTTTTACATTGACCAGTTTTGGCGTATTGAGTTTTTTAATGCTGACTTTATTGTTTGCTCGGATATAGTCTGCAACCAGATCCCAAACCGGGCGTCCAGGTGCCTGTGAATTCACGGTTGCCCAGCCGGCCACTTTATAGTTTTTGTTGGCATCAATGGGCTTACCATTATCCAGCGTCATATTACTGATACGCTTACCAAACCCTTGCAGCGGATCCAGTACATAATCCATACCACCAACACGCACCATGTCCCCACCCTGTTGATAATATGGGTCGGTATTAAACAGGTTATCGCACACATCTTCGAGAATTATCTTGATGTCCGCGCCTGTCATTTCTCGTACATAGGTTTCAGGATAGGTCGTCGCAGTCTGATCCATCACATGTTCCATGGTGATATCCTGGCCAGGCAATACCGATGTGCCCCAGCGGAAACCCGGTGATAGAGAAATTTGCGCATCACTTTCATGTATTAATGCATCACAGATAACCTGGTCAAAGGTACCGTTGAAATTGCCACGACGATACAGCACTTCATCTGCCACACCCAGCTTCTCGCTCAGAGTATCCAGATAGGGTTTACGCACTTGTTCGATGTACGCCTGCATGTCCTTGTCTGGCTGGATCAGGTTAGAAAAGACAGGGACTAAACGATATTGGTATCCACGGATTTTGCCACCTTTAATGTCAAAGTCCATTACAGCCAGATACTTGCCATTGGATCCGGCATTAGTGACCAGGGTTTCACCTGAATGATTCTTCACCAGGGTAGGCTTTGGCATGGCATCGTGTGTATGGCCGCCAAATATGACGTTAATGCCAGTGACCTTGGAAGCCAGTTTGAGATCCACATCCATACCGTTATGCGAGATCAACACAATCAGATCCGGTTTCTCATTTTCCTTGATCTGGTCAACCAGATCCTGCAATGCTTCGTCCTTGATACCAAAAGTCCAGTCCGGAATAAAACGCGAGGGATTGGCGATTGGCGTATAAGGGAATGCCTGACCAATCACTGCTACACGGGCGCCGCCAACCGACTTGATGGTATAGGGCTTGAAAGCATGCCCCGTGTCTTCGTTGAATACATGGGCACCTTCAAACAGCGCTTCTTCACGAACTTTAACGTTCTGGGCGACGAACTCACCTTTGAAGGCTTCAATATTAGACAACACTTCCTTGTCCAGATAGGTGAATTCCCAATGACCGGTCATAACATCTACGCCGAGCTTGTTACAGGCTTCAACCATGTCCATACCACGGGTCCAGTATGCGGTACCGGAACCTTGCCAGGTATCACCACCATCCAGTAACAAACAGTTTTTATCACCGCGCTCAGCACGCACACGCTTGACCAGTGAAGACAAATGCGCGAAGCCACCCACTTTGCCGTATTTACGTGCCGCATCTTCAAAATTCAGATAGGTGAAGGCATGTGCTTCAATGCTGTTGGGTTCTACACCAAAATGTTTGAGGAAGTTTTTGCCTACAATATGAGGCGCCTTGCCAAAGGCTTCGCCAACACCAATATTCACATTGGGTTCGCGAAAATAAATAGGTAAAAGCTGTGCATGGCAATCGGTAAAATGCATCAGCGTAACATTGCCATATTTTGGAATTTCATACATGTCCGACGGCTTTTTAGCCGCAGCGAACACAGATGCAGGTAGAATACCGGATGCACCGGCCAGACCCATTAATTGAATAAATTCTCGTCTGGATATCGACATAAAATAAATCTCCTCCTACGTAAGCGCAGGCCCAATACTTTTACTATTGATTTATCGCTGAGTGTATATCCCTGAGAAACTGGATTGAGAGGGAGTCCTGATTATTATTTTTATATGTTAGGATCCAGCAGGACTGAATAATAACAGTTTATTTCACGACATGTCTATGGAAAATTCCCTTCCGGGATAGAAAAGGTAAACGAAAAGCAAGCAAGACCAATAAAACCAGAAGGTACATTAGCGCCTCCTTATAATCTGCCTTGATCATCATAAAGTAATGCAGCATAACCAGCAGTGAAATGGGATAAACGAGACGGTGTAATTTTTGCCAGTTCTTTTTTAACCGTCGAATCATGGCCTGATTGGAGGTAATTGCGAGCGGTGTCAGCAGAAGCAGAGATATAAAACCAATTGTAATAAATGGGCGCTTTATTATGTCTTTGACAATTTCACCGAGATTAAAAAACTGATCGAACCAGATGTATGTTAGAAAATGCAGGCAGGCATAAAAAAATACATACAATCCCATCATGCGACGAAATTTGATAAGCCAGGTCCACTGGGTGATTTTTCGTAATGGTGAAATCGCTAAGGTAATAAGCAAAAAGTACAGCGCCCAGTCACCGGTATTACGCGTCATAAATTCAACCGGATTGACCCCGAGATTATCCGTGAATGCGCCATACACCAGTCGCGCCAAGGGCAATAGCGCCAGTATAAAAACCAGGATTTTCAGGTATGAAAGTCGGGACACTATATGAATTAATCAGAAATACTTGGTTAAATCCATGCCACGATATAATTGCGCGACTTCATTGGCATAACCATTGAACAGTTGAGTATCAATTTTGGGTTGCCAGAAGGCAGTACCAATACGACGTTCCGTTTTCTGGCTCCAGCGAGGATGATCTACTTCAGGATTCACATTGGAATAAAACCCGTATTCGCTTGGCGCTGTTTCATTCCAGGTGCACACCGGCTGTTGTTCGGTGAAACGAATCTTGACGATGGACTTGATGCTTTTGAAGCCATATTTCCAGGGAACCACCAGTCGAATAGGTGCGCCATTCTGATTTGGCATTTCCTTGCCATACAAGCCCACCGCAAGCATAGTCAGGGGATGCATGGCCTCATCCATACGCAAGCCATCAACATAAGGCCAGTTAAGTACACGGCGTTGTTGTCCCGGCATGCGTTCCGGATCGTGTAAGGTAGTGAACTCAACATATTTTGCTTTGGATGTTGGCCTGAACTGTTTAATCATATCCGCCAGGGAGAACCCCACCCAGGGAACAACCATCGACCAGCCTTCAACACAGCGTAAGCGATAAATACGCTCTTCCATCGCATAAGGTTTGATGAAATCTTCCAGATCAAAAGTACCTGTTTTCTCAGCCTCGCCTTCAACCGCAATTGACCAGGGGCGTGGATTGAAATTCACGGCATTAATGGCAGGGGCACTTTTACTGGTACCAAATTCATAAAAATTATTGTAGGTCGTAATTTCTTCAAAGCTGTTCAGTTTTTCGCCAGTACTGAATTTGCTTTTTTGAATATTTTTTAGGGCGCGAGCCTCATTCATTGATGCCAGTGCATCACGTCCAGCCCATGCAGTTCCTAAAAGCAATGCAGATTGTTTGATAAAACTGCGGCGATTTAAATAATCAGATTCTGATGTAATTTCGGAGGGTTTAATCGAGTCCGGCTTTTTGATGAGTATCGCCATGGGGGGGCACCTGCTATGTTGATTAAACTAGAGACTTGTCCTTTATGCATAAGTTCATAAAAAACGGGCAGGTCGTGACCTGCCCTAATACGATTTA
>JBFHPZ010000337.1:0-3593 GCA_041592495.1 Gammaproteobacteria bacterium
GATGAGTTAATAAAAAATAAAAATGTGATATTTGCTGTGCATTCCCTGAATGTGGATTATCATAAACCCGCCCGTTTTAACGAGCTGCTCGAAGTCAGCGCTCGTATCATTGAATTTAAAAAAGCCAGCATGTTGTTTGAACAATCGGTAATCCGTCAATCGGATCAATCATTATTGTGTAGCGGCACTGTGCGTATTGCCAGTCTAAAGGCGGATTCATTCAAACCCTGTGCAATTCCTGACAATATAAGGGAGAGAGTTTGTGTCATCTGATTTGTCATTAATTCGACTGGTGCTGGACGCCAGCGTTCTGGTGCAAATGGTCATGTTGTTGCTATTAATTGCATCAATATTGTCCTGGTTCTTAATCGTTAGCAAATACCAGCTACTGAAAAAATTTACAGTCGCTGCCTTGAAGTTTGAAGATCAATTCTGGTCAGGTGGTGATTTAAGTGAGCTTTATACAAAACTGAATCATCGACGTGTTGCCCGTGAGGGTATGGAAAAAGTATTTGAAACCGGCTTTGCCGAGTTCGCACGATCCTATAAAAATATTACGGATCCTGCTTTCATGATGGCCAGTATCCAACGCAGTATGAAAGTTGCACTGGCCCGTGAAGAAGAAAAACTGGAATCGAATCTTTCCTTGCTGGCAACCATTGGATCAACCAGTCCCTATATCGGTTTGTTCGGCACGGTGTGGGGTATTATGAATTCGTTTACGGCGCTGGGAACCGTTCAAGACGCAACCTTGTCTATGGTGGCGCCAGGTATTGCGGAAGCATTGATTGCAACGGCCATGGGTTTGTTTGCTGCAATACCTGCAGTAATTGCATACAACCGTTTTGCCGACAAGGTTGATCGCCTGGTTGGACGTTACGAAAACTTTGCCGAGGAATTCGCTACTATCCTGCAACGCCAGTCGCAGAAAAAGATTGCCAAAATGGAACAGCGTGAAGCCGAAGCCGAAGCGGAGCAGGCATAATCATGGCTGCTTCCGGTAAACGTCGTTCCATGTCTGAAATCAATGTTGTGCCTTACATTGATGTCATGCTGGTGTTACTGATTATTTTTATGATTACCGCACCATTGTTACAACAGGGTGTGGAAATTGATTTACCTCAGGCTTCAGCCAATCCTTTGCCACCGGATCAACTGGAACCAGTAGTAGTATCTGTCGACAAGAATGGTAAGTTTTATCTGGATATAGGCGATGAGCCATCCAAGCCGGTTGATGCGCAATTATTGGTGAATCGTGTTGCGGCGGTTAAACAGTTAAAGCCTGCCATACCAGTTCTGGTGCGTGGTGATCGTGACGTGGGCTACGGCAGTGTGGTTGATGTTATGGTGTTGTTGCAAAGAGCGGGCATAGAAAAAGTGGGCTTAATGACTGAGATGCCGGAGAAATAATTCCATGGACTCCACGCTCTGGTCTGATATAAAAGGTCATCCACTGGCATTGGGCGTTTCGCTGGGTTTTCATGTATTGATTCTGATTATATTGAGCATCAGTTTAACTCACTCCGAAAAACCCACCTTGCCCCATGCGCCGCAAGTTAAAACAGTGCAAGCGGTAGTTGTTAATGCGGCTGAAGTCGAGGCTGAATTGATGAAGCTTAAGCAAGCAGATGAGCGCAGCAAGCAACAGGAAATTAATCGAAAGAAACAACTTGAAGACGATGCACAAAGAGCCAGGGATGAACGTCGTCAGGAAGAAAAACGTTTAGCTGATATAAAACGCAAGCAAAAGGAACAGGAAAAAGCCGAAAAGGAAAAGCAGGCCAAACTCGATCGCGAACGGAAACAAAAACAGGAAGAGCTGGCCAAGCTGGAAAAACAGCAACAGGAACTGGAGAAGAAGCGTCAGGCTGAGCAACAACGTCTTGCTGCCATTGAAGAAAAACGCAAGGCGGAAGAAGACGCAGCTCGCCGGAAGAAAGAAGCTGAAGAAGCAGAAGCCAGACGCCAGGCGGAAGAAGCTGAGCTGAAACGCAGGATGGAAGAAGAGGAAAAACGCCTGGCTCAACAAAATACACGTTTGCAAAGCGTACGTGCACAATACATCAAGAGTATTGAGCAACAAGTCGTACGTAACTGGTCGCCACCTGCCAATATGGTTGATGGCTGGTCTTGTGAAGTGCTGGTAGTGCAAAACGTAATGGGTGATGTTATTCAGGTGCAGATGCTAAAATGCTCCGGTAATGAAATTTTCCGGGATACAGTTGAACGAGCTGTGAGAAAGGCATCGCCCTTGCCGATGGCGCCAGAGCCCGATGTTTTCGATAAACGAATACAGTTTACATTTAAGCCAAAATTATGAACAAAAATATAATTATCAGTTTACTACTGTTATTAATGATGCATCCTGCCCATGCGGTGTTGCGTGTTGAAATCACCAAGGGCGCTGAAGGTGCATTGCCGATAGCCATTATTCCCTTTTCACAAAAAGGGGTGAGTGCACCACCGATTGCTGCAACGGTTTCTGAAATTATCACTAACGATTTACAGCGAAGCGGCCGATTTTCACCAGTTGAAGAACAAAAACTGGTGGCGCGACCACAAACACTGGAAACGGTGAATTTCAAACTCTGGCGCATTGCAAGCATCGATCATATAGTGATTGGTCAACTCACCGTGTTGGCGCCACAAAAATATGAAATTGAGTTTCGCCTGATTGATGTATTCAAGGAAGGTCAGGTGATTGGTTATCGCTTTATGGCGGATGACAAATCCCTTCGTGGTACGGCACACCATATTAGTGATTTGATATACCAGCAAATAACCGGTCAACGCGGTGCTTTTGAAACCAAGATTGCCTACATCACCGCTGAACGTGAAGTCGGAAAGCAGCCTGTGTATAAATTACAGGTGGCTGATACGGATGGTTACAATCCACAAACAGTGCTAACTTCCACGCAGCCGTTGATGTCACCATCATGGTCACCGGATGGCACCCGTCTTGCCTATGTTTCGTTTGAAGGGCGTCGTTCCGAAATCTTTGTTCAATATATGCAAACCATGCAACGCGAAAAAATATCTTCCTTCGATGGTATCAATGGTGCACCTGTGTGGTCACCGGATGGAAAGAAACTGGCCTTGACCTTGTCCAAGACAGGTAATCCCGATATTTATATTCTGGATTTGCAAACGAAAAAATTATCTGAAGTTACGCGTCACTGGTCCATCGATACCGAACCTGCATGGATGCCGGATGGTAATGAGCTTATCTTTACTTCAAGTCGTAATGGTAAGCCGCAGTTATATCGAATTCCAGCCAACGGTGGCACTGCTAAACGTGTGACTTATGAAGGTGATTACAATGCCAATGCTGAAGTTTCTCCCGATGGTAAATTTTTAACCTTTGTATCGGGGGATGGAAAATCATTCAAGATTGCTGTGATGGATTTGCAAACAGGTTTTACACAATTGTTGACTGATGGAAGCCTTGATGAGTCTCCCAGCTTTGCACCGAACGGCAGCATGATTTTATATGCAACCCAGGGTGCAGACAGAGGTGTGTTGGCAGCGGTATCTACAGACGGACGGTTTAAACAACGTCTGGTGTTGTCAGAAGGTGATGTTAGAGAGCCCAC
>JBFHPZ010000338.1:0-3577 GCA_041592495.1 Gammaproteobacteria bacterium
ACCGACAAGTGAACCTGTACCTGCAGCCGACACTTTGCAACCAACAACCCTGGCTGAGATCACTCCAAAACCGGCGGTTACGCCAACATTGGAAGAAGAACCCTTACACAAAAATACCGCTAAAAAAGAAGCGCCAAAACCCGTCGAACCAGAACCGCAAAAGCGCATTGAGAAACCAGTAAGCCAGCAACCTAAAGTAGTTTCAACACCGACAAAACAAAAATCGTCTGCAATAGAAAATATTGCAAACGATGATGACATTGATTCAAACATCAAATCTTCTGTCAGCAAAACACAGCGCACCTTGAGCCAGGAAGAAAAAAGTCAGCAAGCCTACTCAACTGCCATGACACTGTATAATCAGGGCCAGCAACAGGCTGCAAAAAACTCATTAAAAGAAGCCTTGTCATACTACCCTGCCAACACACAGGCGCGCCAGTTACTGGCGGCCATACATATTTTCGAACAACGCCCGGACATTGCCGCAACCGTAATAGAACAAGGACTGGCCATAAACGCAAAAGACATGAATTTATTACGTGTATATTTGCAGGCACTGGTACAGCAGGCTGATTACCCCGGAGCCATTAGCGTCATGGAAAAACACTTCCAGTTGACGACGCCTGAAGACATGGCCTATCTCGCGGGGCTCTATCAAAAAAACAATCAACATCTTCAGTCAGTAAAACTTTTTTCACAGGCGTTACGACTCATACCGAATAACAGTATATGGTGGATGGGTCAGGGAATATCTCTGGAAAAATTAGGACAAATGCAACAGGCACTGGACTCCTATCAACAGGCCATCACAACCGGGCGTTTATCCAGTCAGCTCAGAGAATTCGTACTGCTAAGAATTGTCGCTATCAAACCCCAGATCAGTCCAACATCCTAGACAAACAGGAATATCACGTGGCGGAAAACGTTCGTAAAAGAATTCGAATTGGCGACTTACTGGTTGAGAACAATAAAATCACCCAGGAGCAACTCGATACGGCGCTTGCCGAACAACGCAAAACCGGTAGAAAACTGGGCAGCACACTTATCGAGCTCGGCTATATCGGTGAAATGGAATTACTGAATGTACTTTCCAACCAGCTCAAAATTCAACTGATCGACCTTAAGCAATTCAAATTCAAGCCAGACCTTGTGCGACGTTTACCGGAAACCCTGGCACGACGTTATCGCGCCATTGTTTTGATGCAAGACGATGACAAATTATTAGTCGGCATGGCAGATCCCACAGATATCTTTGCCTATGATGAAATAGCCAAACACCTGCAAACAAACATATCCATTGCCGTTGTAAAAGAATCTGAATTAATCAAAACTTTTGATCTGGTTTATCGTCGCACCGATGAAATTTCCAACCTGGCCCAGGAACTGGGCAATGAACTTTCGGAAAGTGACATCGATTTACAACAACTGGTTGCTGCACAAAATATCAGTGACGCACCTGTCGTAAAGTTATTGCAATCGCTGTTTGAAGATGCCGTTCAGGTTAACGCATCGGACATCCATATAGAACCAGACGATAAGGTGTTACGTATCAGACAACGTATCGACGGTGTACTCTACGAACAAATCATGAATGAAAAACGCATTGCTACGGCATTAGTGATGCGCCTGAAAATTATGGCGGGTATAGATATATCCGAGAAGCGTATGCCACAGGATGGTCGATTTAACATACGCGTGAAAGAGCACAGTATCGACGTGCGACTCTCCACCATGCCGGTACAACATGGCGAATCCGTGGTTATGCGCTTACTGGATCAATCCACTGGGTTGCTGGAACTCGATCATCTTGGCATGCCGAAAGATATGGTGCGTCGCTTCCGTAAAGTCATTCACGCTCCTCACGGCCTGGTGCTGGTTACAGGGCCCACTGGTAGCGGTAAGAGTACATCACTCTATGCTGCATTAAAGGAAGTTAACAAGCCGGAAAACAAAATCATCACCGCGGAAGACCCGGTGGAATATCGCCTGCCCCGCATGAACCAGGTCCAGGTAAATTCGAAGATTGGCCTGGATTTTCCACAGATTTTACGAGCCGCCCTGCGACAGGACCCGGACATTATCCTGATCGGTGAGATGCGTGACCAGACTACAGTGGAAATCGGTCTACGTGCTGCCATGACCGGTCATCTTGTTTTATCCACCCTGCATACCAATGACGCACGACACACTCTGGAACGCTTGCTGGATATGGGCACAGAAGGTTATTTGATTGCATCGGCTTTACGAGCAGTCATTGCACAACGATTGTTGCGCAGAGTTTGCGACAGCTGTGCACAGGTAACACCACCCAACCAACAACAAATGGCCTGGCTAAAAACCGTCAGCAATGACAAATATGCATCCACACAGTTTTATCAAGGCGGCGGTTGCGCTCATTGCAATAACACAGGCTATCATGGACGTATTGGTGTATATGAAATGATCGAACCAGATGAAGCCATGCTTGACGCCTTGCGCAAAAACAATATCTCCGCATTCAGCAATGCAGTACTCAATAATAAAAACTTTGTACCCTTGCTGGATAATGCACTGGAAATCGCCAGCAATGGCACCACCAGCATCGATGAAGTCATGCGCCTGGCAGGTGAAGTCTATGAAGATGAAGCCTTTGCCAGCAACCAGTTTAATCTAACAGAACTTGATCAGATTTAACTAACAAAATGCTCTACTACAAGCGATAACAAATGCCAATTTTTGAATACACAGGTCGAGATGCATCAGGCGCCCTCATACAGGGAGAACGGGAAGCCGATTCCAGTGATGACATTGCTTCCTATTTATTTAATGTCAGCATCACACCCATTGAGATCACCGAGCTCAAAAGCCACTCTGATCCCATGCATCAACTGGCGATTCGACTAGGATTTGGCAAACCCAAGCTAACCGATCTGATTTTATTTTGCCGCCAGATGTACGCCTTAAGCAAATCTGGCGTTCCTATTATTCAGGGACTCAGCCTGTTGGCGGCATCCACCAAAAATGAAATTTTTTCAAAAGCCATTCGCGAAGTGGTGGATGACCTTGAATCAGGACGCGACCTGGCCGGTGCATTTGCGCGGCATCCAAAAATATTTAATTCGCTGTTTGTAAACATCATTCGCGTTGGTGAAGAAACCGGACGACTGGATGAAGCATTTCTACGTCTGTATCATTATTTTGATACCGATAAAGTCACCATAGAAAAAATAAAATCCGTACTGTTTTATCCTGCGATTGTAATTGTATTCATTATTGCGGCTATTACTTTCCTCATGGCCAAGGTTATTCCCAAATTTGCCGAAGTGTTTAAAAACTTTGATCTCACCTTGCCCATACAAACCCGACTCATCATTGCCATATCGGAATTCGTCGCCGATTACTGGTGGTTGTTATTGATTATTTCCATTGGCAGCTTTATTGCAATTTACCGTTATATCAACACTGATGTAGGACGCATGAAATGGCATCGCAACAAACTCAAGATTCCACGTGTTGGTGACATAGTATTACGCGCCACGCTGGCACGTTTTTCCCGCGCATTCGCCATGGCCAACACCGCCGGTGTACCCATCCTGCA
>JBFHPZ010000339.1:0-3571 GCA_041592495.1 Gammaproteobacteria bacterium
ACGGAAATAACGATGAAAAACCAGGGCAATAATGGCGACAGAAAGACCGGCTGCTGTGGTAATCAGTGCCTGGGAAATACCACCGGCCAGAGGCGCAGCATTTCCAACACCGGAATTAATTATGGCGTTGAATACTTTAATCATACCGATCACGGTACCCAGGAGTCCTAGCAGCGGAGAGATAGCGGCAATGGTACCCAGGGTGTTAAGGAAACGTTCCATGTCATGTACCACCTGACGACCGGTTTCTTCGATGCTTTCCTTGATGCGATCCCGGTCAAGGTGACGATTATTCAGGCCCGATGCCAGAATTTTTCCCAGTGCAGATTGTTTGGAGAGTTCTTCAATTTTAGACCGTTCCAGCTGACCTTCCTTAACCCAATGCCAGATAGTAGCCACCAGATGCTTGGGAATGACCTTTTTTGCCTGCAATGTCCAGAAACGCTCAAGGATGATCCCAAAGGCGATAATTGAACAGGCTATGATCGGGAACATCAACCAGCCGCCGGCCTTGACCATTTCAAACACGTTGCGCACCCTCTAATCGGTAAAATTGGCACACATGATACTTGATTTTGTCAGCTTATCGAAGTGGATGATTCCAATAATGCCGATCGAGCTCACGTTGCAGTTTGGGAGCGCTTACCCCCTTACCCTGCTGGATTTCAAAACTGATTGCGCCGTATTCAGATGTATTGAGGATTCTGGCGTTTATGGCTCGATAACGTTCAAGCACCGTCGGGTGGGGATGGCCGAATCGATTTCGATAACCGGCGGAAATCAGGGCAAAGCGTGGACTGATGCCGGCTAACCACTCTGCACTGGAGGAAGTCTTGCTACCGTGATGTGGCACTATCAGAATATCGGCGTGCAACTTTTCATCCTGTAGCTGCTGAATATGTTGTTCAATGGGCTTCTCTATATCGGAGGCAATTAACACTGAACCCCCTGCTGTACTGATCCTGAGCACGCAGGCATTATTGTTGCGTTGCCGATAATGCCTGTCGGGATGCAGGATTTCAAAAACGACACCATCCCAAAGCCAGTGTTGCCCGCTGACACAGGCCAGCTTATTGTCGTGATCCAGCTCATCAATATCCTGGCCCATTAACTCGGTAACCGGAAGTTGCCGAATTATGCTAGTGGCACCACCTATATGATCATTATCGCCATGACTTACGATCAGCTTGTCCAGCCGATGTATGCCCTTTTGGCGCAGAAAGGGTACGACCACCCTGTCACCCAGATCAAAATCATCATCAAGCCGTGCCCCCGTATCGAAAATGAGTTGATGTTCATGGGTTTGTACGAACACTGACAGGCCCTGCCCCACATCCAGCAAACTCATGGCGTAATCCCCCGGCTGTGGCCGTTGAGAGGTCATTGTCAGTGCTGGCAACATCATAATGACGCCCACCCAGCGTAAAGGAATGCCTTTGGGTGCCAGCAACAATGCCGCACCGCAAAGGGCCAGCATTAAAGGAATGACATCCGGCGTCTGTTGCTGCCAGCTGGCAATGGGAAGCTCTGCCAGGTAGCTCATGACGGGCCAGATCAGATTGATACTAAAGCCAGCAAGCTGCATCAACATGTCTGACAACATAGGGAATGGCCAGGCCAGAACCATCGCCAGCAAAACCACAGGCACCACTAAAAAACTCACCCAGGGCACCAGGATCAGATTAGCCAACGGCGCCACCACGGATGACTGTTGAAACATAAACAGGGTCAGTGGAAACAAAAACAGGGCGATGGACCATTGCAGCCGACCCCACTGGAGGAGTTGATGCCCCCTGCCCAGACGGCCATGAAACCCGTATGCAATTACAGCCACGGCAATGAACGAAAACCAGAACCCCGGTGACAGCACTGCCACCGGATCTATCACTAACACTGCGATTAATGCCAAAGACAAGCTGTTCAAAGGCCGAATCTGACGCCCCATGATAACGGCACCCAGCACCACAAACAGCATCACCAGGGCCCGCTGCGTAGGGATGGCAAAACCTGCAAGCAAGGCGTAAAACAGGGCGGCAATCAGGGCGATTATTGCGGCAAACCGCGGGATGGCGATACGTCTGGCGATAAAACCCGGAGTAAGTCGCCGCATTAACCAGAATGCCATGGCAGCCACCAGCCCGATATGCAGTCCTGAAATAGCCATCAGGTGATTGGTGCCGGTGCGCCGTAAAATGTCCCAATCAGCAGGAGCTATCGCCCCCTTGTACCCTACCGCCAGGGCAGCCAGCATGCCGCTTGCTGTATCTTCACTGGTGAGATGATCAAACAGCCATTGACGTATCCCGTCAATCGAAATACTTTCCTGCGACCTTAAACGCTGTATATCACCCTCGCTTCGCACATAGCCGGTTGCCTGTATCCCCTGCTGATAAAGCCAGCGTTCATAATCAAAGCCTCCTGGATTAATTGATCCATGGGGAGGTTTAAGGCGTAATCTCAATTGCCAGACTTCACCGGCCCTAACCCTGTGCCGACTGTTGTACCAGCTGACACGTAGGTGCTTTGGCATATTTGTTTGAGACTGAGGAACATATACCGCAACATCAAACTCAAATCGCTGCACCCGACCATCGTAGTCCGGAATGTCCGATACTATGCCCTGTACCAGAAAGTCATTGCCGGCAAGTTCTTCGGGTAAAACATTCGCGACATACAGCTGGGCGTGTAACAATGCGAGTAGAAAACCACAGCAATACAGAATGGCTAAACGTAAAACAGGCTGGAATACGGGCAACAAAAGACTGAATGGCAACAGACCTAGCCACAGCCTGTCGGGCAAGTAGGTAAAAAACTGCAATGAAATGACGCCAAGTAGCAAACTGGCGGCGTAGGCAGGTATTCCCATCCGTGAGCGTAATAATCCTTTCATTTGTCTGTTTGTAATTAAAAAGCGATAATTAACCGTTTTCGCAAAGTGCCAGTAAGGTTACCAGTAAGCCATAACATGCCCAAGAAGTTTATACGCAAATTCCTGCCGGACCCCCACAAGATTCGCGATCATGATTCACTTAAAATATTCGGTGAACTGTTACATGACCCCAATCTCTGGCACCTGAACCGCAAATCTGTTTCCAGTGCCTTCGCTGTTGGCCTGTTTTGCATGTGGGTGCCAATACCGTTCCAGATGGTGCTGGCCGCGGCCGTGGCCATTTTGATTCGCAGCAACCTGCCCATTTCAGTCGCTCTGGTGTGGATTACCAATCCTGTTACCATGGCCCCCATGTTTTATTTTGCCTACGCCCTGGGTGCCTGGATGTTAAGCGCCCCGGCCAGCCATTTTACCTTCGAACTGTCTTTTCAATGGCTGATGAATGAAATGCTGGCCATATGGAAACCTTTCCTCATGGGCTGTTTTTCACTGGCTGCCGTGAGTGGTTTAGCCGGATTTTTCGCCATACGCATGTTATGGCGATTGCACATTGTCCGTTATATCAAACAAAAAGCCCTTAAACGTTTAAAGTCATGATCTGGAAACCTCACGCAACAGTCGCTGCCATTATTGAAAAGAACAATCGCTTTTTAATGGTCGAAGAAGAAAGTGAAGGCGAAA
>JBFHPZ010000340.1:0-3529 GCA_041592495.1 Gammaproteobacteria bacterium
AGGGATATTGGCCGTGTCTGGCTGGCGACTTAAATAGCGGGTTGCCTGGAAACCGTTAATTTCCGGCATTACTATATCCATTAGGATCAAATCAGGTTTCTTGTGCCGCGCCATAAGGATTCCCTGCTTCCCATTTTCTGCTGTAATCGTCTTGATGCCAACTGAGTGAAGCATTTTCTCCATCGCAAAAAGCTGTGTTTTGGAGTCGTCTACGATGAGCACAGTCACATCTTTGAATCGCTCAGGAAACTCGATTATCTGCGTTGTTTTTTGTTTACTAAACCAGCCCATAAGAGGAATATTTTTCACGTTATAGAAACCCGTCATCATTTACTCGCAGGGATATACGAGTACACATTTATTTAGAAACCAACAACAGGAAGTAAAGGAAAGACAGGGAACGAATCAGTCGTGTGGGAATTTTATGGTGATTACAGGCCTATTATGTTCGTCTCTATGTGCCACTAAATGCAGAGTTACTGGTTCGGGCTGTCTCCGGCCATTAACACTGTTATTCGGTACACGATAGACACGGAAATCATATGCCATATCTTCAAAGCGGCCATGTAAAGCGCTCGCTGCCATAAAAAGCACATGACGAAGTCGCTGTAAAACAGCTAATTCATCAAAAGTCTTGCCATCGGTTGAGTGCAACTCAACACAGTCTTCCCATACGTGACTACTCATATAAACAGGGCGTCGAAAATTAAACAACTTGGCAGTGCTGGTAACATCCCGTAACTCGGGATTCTGCTCTAGCTCAAGCTTGTAATTATCTTCTGGATACATGCTCACCACGTCTTGGTTAAGGTTATTCACTGGGCAACTTTATAGTAATGACCGGCTGATTGTATTGATCATTGTGCGCAACCAATTTAAGGGTTGTCGCTTCTGGATGACGTGACAATTTGTCGTTAGGAACACGATGAATACGAAAATCACATTCAAGGTTCTTAACTCGCCCATGCAATGCACTTGAGGCCATAAATAGAACATGTCTCAAACGCTGCAGTACTGCCAACTCATCAATTGTCTTGCCATTTCGGTCCATGAGTTCGACACAGTCGTGCCAGACGTTCTCTGTCATATAAACAGGACGATTGAAGTTGAACAGGCGTGCAGTGCTAGTGACATCTCTAAATGTCTGCTTAACATCATATTGATGCTGTGTGTTGTCTTGCATGCTCATTACTGTCGAAGCTCCAATGCTCAATACAAAGTCTAATTACTCGATACCAGACCCGTTGTTAATCAGATCACAAATTGGTTGTTCTTTTATTAGACTATAGCCAATATTTAGTATTTTCCCGGTGGAATTCAAGTGTTTTTGATACACAATAAGGTGAATAACATTTAAAAAGGAAAAAATCCTGGGAAATTAGTCCATTTATAACAACAAACAACCAAATTGCAGTTCTTACTCAGGATCAATTTTTCTTAAGAAACAGTTGATTATCGGACAAGTGGCACATCATTCCTATGCCCCGTTCAGGGGATATTTATACACTAATCCGCTGTACTGGAACTCAGTTCAATTTCTTCCTGAATGCTCAAATTTGCCTGAATTGCATCTAATATCTGGGCTAGCAATAATTTCATTGAATTACTCGACAAACGCTGGCGATCAACATTTTCTATCCAGCCAAATATTGAAGTCTTAAGCTGGTCTATAGTGCGCACACTTAACTCAATATCATGAGCCAGTTTTTTATATTCGGATAACGAAGGTGATACACCCAGTTGATTGAACAAATCATTGAGCGGATCCAGCCATTGGCGACAGGCTTCATCCAGCCCCAGATCTTCCGGCTGGATCACTTCGGAGTCACCACCCTGGGCGCTAATCCATATACGAAAACTTGCCTGCTGCAGGGAATGATAGACCGGTTCACTGGAAATCATAAAAATCAGCAGATTAGCGGCATTAGCATAAAACTTAACGTCACTATAAGCCCATATCTTGTTTTTGGTAAACTCAAACAGACGTATATGCTGCCTGAATTCAGCCAGGTGCATCTGATCCAGTATCAGAATGGTTTTTTCCGCCTCACTCAGGGCGCAGGCTTCCGTCATAATACGGTCAAATGATGATGTAGGTGGATCTTCCGTAACCTCTTCTCCATCACGAACACGCACCATTAATGGCATTGGTTTTTCCACACCAAACTCAAAATAGAGCACATGATCATATGCCATTGCCTGCGCCAGGGCATTGGCAAACGCAGTTTTACGCCGCCCTGGGTCGCCGTCGACATTCAAACAACGAACATTATTCGTCGGACTTTGCAGGAAGCACTGTATAGCATAGTCATAGCTTTCCCGGGATTCGAACCCGAATTCAGCCAGTTTTTTATTTAGAGGGAACATGGCACATTGATTAGTCACTATTGGAATTAATAATTATATACACTCAATTGAGCTTTACGCCTGAACCAAGACACTTAATATCCGAGAGGGATGCTTTATTATTTTGGGGAAATTAGTGTTCCGAACACTAGAAATTCTTGGATATAGTGAAGCGACGACGGATATCTCGCAGAATAATAAATATCCATGGCCATAAAACAGCACCAACAAGACTTTGCACCAGATAACCAGTGAAATCAGCAGTCTGTCCCACTATACCGCTAACCCAGATCACCAGTAGTTGCTTGATCATCAGTAAGGCAAACACTACCAGTGCCTGCTGTACCAGAGAAAAAACCCGAATCTTCTGATACTGAATCGCAACAACAAAAGCAATCAAGACCAGTCCAATTGCGTGCTGCCCTAGGATTGCTCCGTGCGCCACATCCAGTAACAAACCACACACAAAAGCGAATGTAACCCCAACATGCTCGGGAACGGCCAATAGCCAATACAGTAACACTAATGTAACCCAGTCAGGTCGAAAGGCCTGTGCCCAGTCAGGCAGGGGCATGAGAGTGAGCATGAAAGCGATAATAAGCGTTGGCGGCACCACCTGATAACATCTACTGCGTAGTATCATTGGCTTCCTCGGTTTTCACTGGTTTCTCAGGTTTAGGTGGATTATGCCAAACCAGTAGCACTTCACGACTTCGATCCAGGTGAGCCACTGGCTCCGCTATGACATAAGCAAAAGTTTCACCGGTTGGACGTTCAATTTCAGTTATTCGGCCAACCGGATAATTGGGTGGAAAACGACTGCCCAACCCCGAGGTCACAATCAGGTCGCCGATTTCGATGTCAGCGTTGTGCGGAATATAACGTAGCTCCAGCTTACCGGCATGGCCCGTGCCAAAGGCGGTGCTGCGCAGGCCGTTACGATTAATCTGTACGGGGATGGCGTGACTGGGATCGGAAATCAACATAGCAGTGGCGGAAAATTCACTGGTATGTATAACCTGCCCCATTACACCCCATGCATCGATAATAGGCTGCCCGATGTAAACATCATGATGGACGCCCTTATTGAGGATAACCTGTTGTTTGTAGGGGTCAAGGTCGACAGACAATAATTCCGCTACCAGAACCGGTTCACCGATTTTGGGAGGCGCACTCAACATAT
>JBFHPZ010000341.1:0-3517 GCA_041592495.1 Gammaproteobacteria bacterium
TCGGCGTCGCGGCGACCCTTGTATTCCACTGTGCCTTCATCCAGTCCGCGCTCACCCAGTACCAGACGATGGGGGATGCCGATGAGTTCGATATTGGCCAGCATGGAGCCGAGGCGTTCCTTGTCATCGAAGAACAGGACGCTGAAACCGGCGGCGGTGAGTTCATCGTAAAGTTTTTCCGATGCTTCTTTTAAACGCTCGGATTTCTGCATATTGATGGGCGCAATGGCGACATCAAAAGGCGCAATCGCCTGGGGCCAGATAATGCCATTGTCGTCGTGGTTCTGTTCTATGGCAGCCGCGACCACGCGGGACACACCAATGCCGTAACAGCCCATGGTCATGACATGGTTGGCGCCGTTTTCATCAAGCACGGTAGCTTTCATGGCCTGGCTGTATTTGTCGCCAAGCTGGAAAATATGGCCGACTTCGATGCCGCGCACGATAGAGAGGGTGCCTTTGCCATCGGGGCTGGCATCGCCTTCCACCACATTGCGGATATCAGCCACTTCCGGTTCGGGTAAATCACGGCCCCAGTTAACGCCGGTGAGATGTTTACCATCCTCGTTGGCGCCACAAATAAAATCAGCGGCATGGGCGGCGCTGTGATCGGCAATGATGGTGATATTCAAACCCACCGGTCCCAATGATCCCGGATTGCAACCGGCTACCTGTTTTACCTGTTCTTCCGTGACAAAGCGCACCGGTGATGCCACCTGGGGTAAGTGGTCAGCCTTGATTTCATTGAGTTCGTGATCGCCACGCAATACCAGGGCGACGACTGAGCCTTCTTCGCTACCTTCAACCAGCAAGGTTTTCAGGCATTGCGATGCAGCTACCTTGAGGAAGTTGCTCACTTCTTCAATCGTGTGCTGTTTCGGCGTGTCCACGGTTTGCATATTTGCTGATGGCGCTGGACGATCACCCTGTGGTGGAGCTGCTTCGGCTTTTTCGATATTGGCGGCGTAATCGCTGTCGCTGGAGAAGGCGATGGCATCTTCACCGGAATCGGCAAGCACGTGGAATTCATGGGAGTTGCTGCCGCCGATGGCGCCGGTATCCGCCATGACCGCACGGAAATTCAAACCGATGCGACTGAAAATGGCGCTGTAGGCTCGATACATTTCGTCATAAGTGTGTTGTAAAGACACCTGATCCATGTGGAAGGAGTAGGCATCTTTCATTAAAAATTCGCGGGCGCGCATAACGCCGAAGCGTGGACGGATTTCATCGCGAAACTTGGTCTGGATCTGGTAAAAATTCAGCGGCAATTGTTTGTAGCTTTTGATTTCCTTGCGAGCAAGATCGGTAATGATTTCTTCATGGGTGGGACCGAAACAGAAATCACGCTCGTGGCGATCCCGGATTTTTAGCATTTGTGGTCCGAAGACATCCCATCGCCCGGTTTCCTGCCACAGTTCAGCCGGTTGCACCGCCGGCATCAACAGTTCCAGCGCGCCGGCCTTATCCATTTCTTCACGCACAATGGCTTCCACCTTGCGCAATACCCGTAGACCTAATGGCATCCAGGTATAGAGTCCGGAACCCAGGCGGCGAATCAGGCCGGCCCGTAGCATGAGTTTGTGACTGATGATTTCAGCATCCGCCGGTGTTTCTTTTACCGTGGAAAGAGGATATTTTGATACGCGCATGGAATAAACCAGAGTTGAGATTGAGTGGCGCACATTCTACCGAACAAACACCGTGGGGTGAATATAATCCGGGCTTTATCTGTATTCGTTGCTATTTTCGTATTGATGTTGCCGTGCCTGGTGCAGGGCGAACCCGTCTTGCTACCGCAGCTTCTGCAACGTGCAGAAGCATTGCATCTTGATCAACAGGCAGGCTGGCATAATCTGTTGCATTACAAGTCCCATGTGTTTGGCGGTGTTTACAGTCAGGCGGATGATGAGCGTTTTTTTCTTGCCACTGATGGCAAACTGAATGCACACGCAGAACTGGTTGCCACACTTAAGGCCTTGCTGGAAGATAATCAGGAATATCCGGTGCGTTGTCGTTTCCCGGCACGTTTGCACTGGCTCGATACGCAATTGCATTTTAAGAATCAATTGCCATCCTTATCCTGCAGCGAGTTTGAAACATGGCAACAGAAAATTAATACCAGTCATGTCACACTGGTTTTTCCTGCCATGTATCTCAATAATCCCGCTTCGATGTTTGGCCATACCTTTTTGCGACTCGACCAGACGAATAAATCCAGCCTGTTAAGTTATACCCTGAGCTATGGCGCACAATCCGATCCCGATGATAATGCCTTGCAGTATGTCATGAATGGATTGGCCGGTGGATATAAAGGGGTGTTTTCAGTGCAACCCTATTATGAAACCGTACAGGCCTATGGCGATATCGAGCATCGCGATATCTGGGAATACACACTTAATCTGAACCAGGAGGAAGTTAAACAATTATTGCGTCACGCCTGGGAAATCAAAAATATACACTTTGATTATTATTTTATGCGAGAGAATTGTTCCTACCGTTTGTTGTCATTGCTGGATGTTGCTCGACCCGGTATCAATATGACACACGACCATCTCCCGGTTTATGCCTTGCCGGTGGATACGGTAAAACTGATTGCAAACGCGGGTTTAATTAATGCTACGCATTATCGACCTTCCATCACCAGTCGACTGCAACAGATGTATTTGCAGTTGGATGAGAAAGCACAAATAACAACGCGAAACATGGTGCAGGTAGAGAGTGATGACAGGTTTTCTGCGCTTGATGCGTACAATGAAATTGAACAAGCCAGAATTCTTGAGCTGGCCAGTGACTGGTTACAATTTACAAACAAGGATAATGCGCAAAAAAATCATGAACTGTTACTGGCGCGCAGTCGTATTGAAGTTTCTGCAGAAGCGGCCGCATTTGTGTTTGATGCAGACAATCCCCTCGAATCTCATGGCACCGCAAAAACCTATCTGAGCTATGGCAAGCATGAACAGCAACATTTTTTTGATCTGGGGTTTCGTCCTGCATTTCATGATTTGACTGACAGCGTCAGAGGTTTTTCACCCGGTGCCGCTATCAAGGTCCTGGATACCCGTTTGCGCTGGTATGAGGATGAGCAACGTTTGCAATTGCAGCAACTGGATTTGTTTAGTTTGACAGCCCTGGTTCCGGTAAGGCCCTGGTCAAAGCCCGTATCGGCAAAATTATCTGTCAATATTAATCGACGCCTGCTGACAAATAATGTGGAAAGTAAATTTCTTAGTCTGGATATGGGCATGGGTTACAGCGCAGAATGGTCGCCCGTAATTGTATATGCCATGGCTGATATGGCTGTTGATTATTCGCGAAAACTGGACGACAACCATGCTGTGTATGTGGGTGGAGAACTGGGTGCCTTGATGATTACTGACAAAAATCAAATTCTGGCGACAATCTGGTTAGGTGATAGCATTTCGGGTGAGCAGACGAGAAAAGAAGTGTATCACTGGCAGTTTCAGCATGCGTTGACTCAGCAACATGCACTGATGTTGCAGTATGAAACAAA
>JBFHPZ010000342.1:0-3512 GCA_041592495.1 Gammaproteobacteria bacterium
CATGCTAACGGTAATCTGTATTTACAGAGTGACAGCTTGATTCTGAATACTCTGCAAACCGGTGCAGGTGTTCATGACAATAACCATTGTTTCTGGCGATATAACAAGACTAGTGTTCCAGTTGAATACAGTGCGCAACCTATCATACATGGTAATGAAGTTGTCGGAGCAGTGGTCACTTTTTCTGATATAACAGAAGCGCTGTTGGCCGAAGAAACTTTACGACGCAGTCAGAAAATGGATGCCATTGGTAAACTCACCGGCGGTATAGCGCATGATTTTAATAATATGCTCAGTGTGATTCTTGGCTATGGAGAGCTTCTTGCTGCCATGCTTTCTGACAAGCCTAAACAGGCATCATATATACATGAGATTAATAATGCGGCTGAGCGCGCTCGCAAACTCACTTCGAAATTACTAACTTTTGCCAGCAGGAAGGAGACATTTGCTGATTCAACTGATATCAATCAAGTATTACGTGATGAACAGCATATGCTTGAGAAGACCCTAACAGCGAAATTTCACCTTGAACTGGACCTGTCGGATGGTCTTTGGGAGGTATGGTTAGATAAATCTTCGCTGGAGGATGCTATCGTCAACATGTGTATTAATGCCTCACATGCCATGAAAGATAATGGCCGTCTTATTATACGCACCCGTAATATTCATCTTAATGCATCTGAAGCCAACAGCAATAAACTTGACGAGGGTGACTATGTTGAGCTATCGATTATTGATAATGGTTGCGGTATGGACAAGGAAACACTACAACAAGTCTTTGACCCCTTCTTTACTACCAAAGGCGACGCAGGAACTGGCCTGGGGATGAGTCAGGTGTATGGTTTTGTAAAGCAGTTCAATGGGAATATTGTTATCGACTCTGAGCCGGGTAAAGGTACGCAAATAATTATATGCTTTCCACGGAATGATAGATCCAGTTCACAGGTAACAAAAAACAAAACTTCGTCATTGGCTGATGCATCATCAGGACATGAAACAATACTGGTGGTTGATGATGAGTCATCTTTGCGAGATCTGGCCAAACATATACTAGAAAGTCAGAACTATAATGTACTTACCGCTAACGATGGTAACGAAGCTTTGAAGATACTGGAAACTCAATCTGTTGATTTGATTTTAACTGACGTAATTATGCCGAATTTGAATGGTCATGAACTGGTCAAGATTGTACTAAGCCGCTATCCAGATATAAAGATTCAAATGGTCAGCGGTTATAGTGATGAGACAGTTGCCAATATTGGTGATGGAAAGCTGTATGAGGCCCGCTTGCAAAAACCTTATACAGCTATACAATTATTAAACAGTATACGACATTGCCTGGATTCATAACTTGTATGAATTGTAAGTGAAGCAAACGTACATTTGATGGCTAAGATCCGGATTAAGGCTTATTAAAAGTTAAATCCAGATCATGAAGCCTGTTTCCAGTGGGTGGCTCAGTGATTTATGGTAGGGGTACATGCGTATCTTGTAGTAATTTAATCCGTTGGTTTCGGGTTTAAGATCCAGCGAGAACAGGTGTTCGTTTTGTTCTTCGCCATCATAATTAAGTAAATAGCTTTTGCTGACTACAAACTTGTCTTCCTCAACTTTACCCAGCAGGCACTCCACGGCAACATCGTCAGCAGTTAAGCCGTTAAGAAACGCTCTAATGCGAACAGGAAGAAATTCGTTGCTTTCAATAAAGAATTCAGCATCATCAACCCGGTTCATCCGAACGTTTTGCCAGTGTTCTCTCACTTTCTTTTTCCACTCTGCCAGCTCAACGGCCGGTTTGGCATTGTCGTGAGCTAATTTCAGGTATTGATCCCGTGCTGGTGTATAGAGTTTTCTAACATAGTCCATGACCATACGAGCCGAATTGAATAAGGGCAGGCAGGATTTCATTGAAGTCTTGGAAAGTTTTACCCAATATTTTGAATAGCCCTGGTTTCCACGATTATAGAAAATCGGAATAATCTGGTGTTCCAGAATGTCCAGTAAATCATTGGCTTCTTCGTGATCTCTTTGAGCAGGACCTATATCCGAGCTATGGGGCGCAATACCCCAGCCATTTTTTCCGTTGTAACCTTCACCCCACCAGCCATCAAGGATGCTTAGATTAATAACACCGTTCAGGGCTGCTTTTTGTCCGGAGGTGCCGCTGGCTTCCAGGGGATATTCTGGTGTGTTAACCCATACATCAACACCGGTCACCAGTTTACGTGCCATGGCCATGTTGTAGCCTTCAAGTAAGATAATTTTACCGATGAATTCCGGTTGATGTGCATAACGGTGAATGGTTCTGATTAATTCCTGTCCGGGCTGATCTTTAGGATGCGCCTTACCGGCAAACACCAGTAATACAGGACGATTTGGGTCGTTGAGTAATTTTGCCAGACGTACTGGATCGTTGAATAACAGTGCCGCACGTTTGTAAGTGGCGAAGCGGCGCGCAAAGCCCAGTACCAGAATGTCTGAGTCTGGTTTGTTTATATTTTGTGTAATGCGGTTAATCAGTGCTTCATTGCAGCCATTGCGCTTGTAGCGTTCAATGGTTCTTTTATAAATATCTTCCAGCATCTTGGTTTTAAGTTCCTGACGTAAACTCCAGTAGCGGTGATCCGGAATCTCATCAATGCATTCCCAGTAATCATAATCCAGCAGCTTATTACGCCATTCACGGAAGCGCATGTCGAACAGGTTAACCCACTCCCGCGCCAGGAAAGTATGTACATGAACACCATTGGTGATATAGGTGATTGGGTTTTCTTCTTCCGGAATTTGCGGCCAGATATAGGATTCCATACGTGATGCCACCCCGCCGTGAATTCGGCTGACACCATTATGAAATCGTGAACCACGTAAGGCGAGGGCGGTCATGTTGAAGCTATTGTGATTATTGGGTGATTTACCCAGTGCCATGAATTCGTCGAAGCTGATTTTTAGCTGTTCAGTATATTGAGAAAAATAATAGTTCATTAACTTTTCGTCGAACATATCATGGCCAGCAGGTACTGGTGTGTGTGTGGTATATACGGTGCCAGATGCAACCAGTTCGATTGCGCTGTTGAATGTCATGCCTTCGGAGACCAGTTCCCTGCAGCGTTCCAGAATCTGAAATGCTGCATGGCCTTCATTGATATGCCATGCGGTAGGTTTGAGTCCCAGTTTGCGTAGCAGTCGAACGCCGCCAATACCCAGGATGATCTCCTGTTGCATGCGGGTAGTGATATCGCCGCCGTATAACTGAAAAGTAATTTGCTGATCTTCTTCCGAGTTTTCCTTGTGATTACTGTCGAGTAGATAGAGGTTAATGTGGCCTGCCTGGGCGCGCCAGCAACGCAATTTTACAATGCGACCGGGTAATTCAATATTAATGATGATGTCGTTACCTTCGTTATCCAGGGCGGGTTCAATTGGTAACTGACTGAAACGTGTTGTCGTATATTTGGCAATCTGGTTGCCAAGGCCGTCAATGTTTTGAGTGAAGTATCCCTGGCGGTACATCA
>JBFHPZ010000343.1:0-3496 GCA_041592495.1 Gammaproteobacteria bacterium
CACCAGAATATTGGTACATTTGTATGCGGCTGGTGAGCCCTCCCAGACTAACAAGCTCTAAGGGGGTTGTTAGATTGGGGCTATAGATGAAATGAAAATTCTGGTCATGTTGCAATGCGACTCCATCTTCAAGAATTCTAAAATTGCCACTCCATTGTCCCCAGTTAACACCACCGTAGCTGGGTGATCCCCCAAGACTGGTTAATACATAAGAGGCACCTGTACCATCGGGTCTTAAACGTGCGCCTTCGTGACGTTGCGTTACGCCATTCTGATCAAGGGATTCTTCATAAACGGCAAAGGGCAGGTTGGAAATAACGGTGCTGTCAGACAATGTTATTTGTTCAAGAAAAATATTATTGGGACCTGAAGCAGTGACAATAATCGGCGCACCAACTCCATTGCGTAGCGTGCCGTCGAGATGACTGAATGCTAGCGCCATACCGGAACCTGCTGGTGCTTTTAGTGGCAGGGGTAAAGTGTAGGTATTTTCCTGGTCGACTAACTGGAGCAATGATAATAAAGGTCGAGCATCATTACTGAAAGCCATTAGTGTTATTGCGTTACGGAAAGCTTTGGTGTCATCTGAATGTAGTCCTTCCTTGATCCTGGCTTTTATATCAGCGCCTTGCTCGTCACTCTGGTTTTCGCTGGCTAACTGTTGCGGTTGCTCGCTGTCATTAAATACCGGTGGTGGTAAAAGAATTTCAACCGGGGGTGTTTGTGCCGATGCAATATGGAAGTATTGATCATTATTAAACTGATGAATGCCGCTCTCGTTTTCAGTGATGATGCTGCCATCGACTACACCGCCATAAAGTCCGTCGGTTAAACTGTCTTTTCCATTTGTGGCGCAACTACCTGCATCGCACAGCATGAGGCCATAATGGGTGCCGCGAATACCAATGGTGGCGACGGTGGTGCGCACGTTGTAATTCTGTTTGTTACGATGGCCGATCAAACCGGTAATGGTTCTGAATCCACCTTTGATTAAATTAAAAATACTTTTCTCAGAGCCATCTTCCTGGCCATTGAATGAATACTCTTCTATCTGGAATTCAGTGTTGGATCTCAACGAAACCAGTGCGCCATCTTTCAGGCGGATTTGTGCTCTGCTGTTATTGGCTGTTTTTAAGGTGTCGCCTTTCAGGATTTCTGAATTGCGTTGCAGGGTGCGTACACTGCCACGATTTTCTGCCTGAAGCGTGCCCAGGTTAATAATGACGCGGCCAATAGTTTCTTCAGGGTCGGGCGTGACTTTGCTTGCAACTTTTTGTGCGACAGGTTTTGTTGTCGTTGCCGGTTTGGTTTGCGCCATGGCCGGTAGTTTGAGCTGAGTGCCCACTTTCATTGTTTGTGCGCCTGCTTTGAACACTTCAGTATTGATCTGCATCAGTTCGATTCTGAACTGCTCCCGTTTTTTTAAATCATCGGGATAGAGTTTGCGCGCAATTGAATAGGTGCTTTCACCAGGACGAACCATCCAGTGGGTGCCGCTAACGATCTCAGCGCGTGCGGTAGTGGCGCCAACCAGAAGCGATAAAAGTCCCAGGCATGCTACTAAGGATTGGAAGGCCGGTGTTTTAAATTGAATAGTCATCATATTTCACCTCGTGCTGTCCTGTTCGTGTTTCCTTAAAAAGCGTAATTGGCGGTCACACTGAAAACAGTTCTGTCATAGGTATAAATTTCAACATTGGAGCTGTTGTCTGTGTAATTGAATTTGGTATCCAGTCGCCAGTCTTTATGGAATAACCACAACAGATTTAATTCTGCAGTTGTCAGGTCATCTTCGCGGGTAATGCCTGCAAATAAAGGAAAGGTTTGTGGGCCAGCGTATTCACTGGTTTGTATACCCGCAGATAATTGCAGCGCCAGCCTGGGTGTAAAACCCAGAATACTGCCGACGCGTATACCCAGTATGTCGCGCTCGGTATCGGCTAATGTGTTTGCATTGGTCACATCAGCTGATTCAGTACCAATATTAAATGTTGCAAATAATGTTGGATTCATTGCGCCGGTAAACGATCGCGTGTATGTCAGTGCAAGTGTTGCAAGATCCGAGTTGCGCGTTTCCTGATCCGGATAATCCAGGGCCACATATTGCAAGGCGGATGTCAGGCGCGATTGTTGATTGAGTGAATAATGCCATTCCAGATTTAACCCGGCGAGATCTCGGTAATCATTACCATCGAGCTGATACTGTTGATAGAGTAACTCGCCCTTATAGCGACTTTGCTTGAAGATTCTTGAAACGCCGGCTTGCAACGTGGCGGTTGTGGTGTCGAATTCATCATGATCCTGGTTCATGCGTAATGCAGCGGTGATGCCGACATTCGATATCCAGCCAGGTGAAAATGGGTGGGCGATTTGCCATGCGGCGGTGATTTCACTAAAGGTATCATCCTGCCCGAGGCTTTCTTCAGCTAACTGGATAATGGTCAGGCTGTCGTTATCTGCGCCGCTGTTTACATTGCTGTCCGAGCCCATACCCAGGGCAACAAAGCCGCTTGACGTGGTGCGATATCTGGCTTCCTTAAGGCGGATTTGATCGAGAAATTGCTGGGTTGTTTGCTGGACTTCTTTGGGAGGATTAACCGCCAGTACCCTTTCGAATTCTTCCCGTGATCGGGCGTATTCTTCCAGTATGAAATAACCGCGAGCCAGTTCCAGTCGCGCCACATGATCATCAGGGAATGTGAGCAGAACACGTTCCAGTGCAAACACACCCTGGCTGGCATGGCCGGTATCTATGGCGGAGACACCATAAACATAATCGAAGTAGGGGTCGCCTTCCATTTGATCAAGGTATTTCAAGGCATAATCATAAGAAGCCTTACGCTGGTATTTATTGAACAGCTCCTGCAGGTGTTGCAGGTTGAAAGCTTCGTCGGCGAAGGGACTGGAACTGAGCAGAATGGAAAAAACAATCACTAGGTTCTGAATTATTTTTTTTATCATCTGGGGTCTCTGTCAGGATGGGTGTTAGCATCTATTGTATAAAGTGTATCGCTTTAACTGCACTAGTTTTGAGTGTAGTTCACATAGTGAGCAGATGACAGGTTATTGTTTTAAAGAAGAAAAAAGGGCGATGAAATCGCCCTTTTTTTGGTTTGGTGAGAAAGATCAGGCGGCTTTTTCTTTATGATCTGTAAGCAGGTTTTCCTTGAAAATGGCCTTGTGTACATCACCGATACTGATAATGCCCAGCAGGGTATTGTCTTTATCAGTCACCGGAATACGGCGAATCTGTTTCACGCACATCATGGATGCGGCTTTCAGCAGGGGCATTTCCGGGGTTACTGAAGCCACGGTCTGGCTCATGAAATCACCGACCTTCTTGTCCAGAATGTTTTTGTAATCCATTTCAATGGCTTCAAAGTCAGGTTTGCCGCCCTGTTCCATGATTTCTTTCACATCGGGGAACATGTTACGCAGAATGTCTTTTTCAGAAAGAACGCCAATGAGTTTGTTGTTAGCGTCTACAACGGGTACG
>JBFHPZ010000344.1:0-3492 GCA_041592495.1 Gammaproteobacteria bacterium
CCACGAGGATACTGTTTTACTTTAGAACATGATTTTGATTGATCCATAAAAAAGCCCCGGTACCCAGACCGGGGCTTTTTTGCCATCATGAATCCTATAGCCTTACTGAACCATGAGAGCCTGCAAGGAACCGACTGAGCGTATCCAGGGACGGGTATCCAGACGACCTGAGACTTCCGACAGCGCTGTGGACGCTTCGGCACGATTCGGATAGATACCCAGCAACAATACATACCAGGTTTTGCCATTAACATTGATCTTGGCGGTCCATTGATCAGGTAACTGATGACGATTGGCAAACTTCAGTAACTTATCCATACTGCTGGATGCACATACCTGCACTGCATAATAATTGGCTGGTTGGGAGACAATGTCACCTCCCATCACAGGCTCAGGCTCGACAACCATTACAGGCTCAGCCGGCATTTCATCCATGGCATCCATACCCGCCGGCCCAATAGGCTCAATGGGTTCGACATACATGGCTTCATTTGATGCAGCTGAATCCATCATCGGTGACTGGGCTTCATCAGTCACTGGCGGCAAATCTTCAACCGGCTGATCCATTTCAGCTTCATTTTTACCGGCCCAGGGCGAAGTCTGTTGACTCCAGGGTGACGGCTTGCTTGAACAGGCTGAAAGTGCCATAACCATGACCAGCGCAATTGCGCCAACCGCGCTATTTATTTTTGCTTTTGTATCCAATGTCATTTCCCCATGTTTTATATCTTTTAACAAAGTTTAACCTATATAACATTAACTGCAAAAAAATCTTTGATATTCAGCAGGAGATCATTAATGAGCACCCCAGAATGCCCACAAAAGAAACCCTATGTTGTAGAACTTGAACCGGGCACTTATTACTGGTGCGCTTGCGGTAGATCCAGAACCCAGCCTTTTTGCGATGGCTCACACCAGGGGACCGAATTTAGCCCGGTTGCTATCAACATCACCGAAAAGAAAAAATACGGCCTTTGCGGATGCAAACACAGCAAAAACCCTCCCATGTGTGATGCAACACATAGATCACTTTAATAAAAAAGGCGGTATTGACCGCCTTTTTAACTTATTGCATCAGTTTTTGCACCGATCCAAGACTCCTTATCCAGGGCTTGGTCGGCAATGTGTAAGATGCTTCCTGCAAGGCAGCCTTGGCATCGGCTAAGGTTGGATATATATCCAGCAGCAACACATGCCAGGTCACACCATCACGTACAGTGGGCACAATATAGCGCACAGACAGCTGATGTTGCTCAGCAAACTTGTAAACACGATCCACATCAACAGAAGCCATCACCTGAACTGTGTAATAACTTGCTGGCTGCCTCAGGATTTCATCTTCCACACTAACTGTTTCGGGTTCCGCCATTTCTGGCTGAACTTCTTCAATCGCTTCCGGTAAAACCGCTTCCACCGGCTCAGTTTGATAATTTAATTCAACCTCACTGGCACCTGCATCGACTGCCGCAAGTTCCTGTGTATAAACATCTGCTGCTGGCGCCTGCGCCATTTCACCCTGATTACGATGCTGATCCCAAGGAGAGCCACCTTTGTAAGTGGTATCAGAATTGGAACAAGCGGATACCAGCATGGCTACAGAAAGAGCAGTGCCCAACTTCATTATGATTTTGTTTTTCAAGACCTTACCCCATGATTTATTTTCTCGTATGGCAAAAGTGTAGCTGAACATAGCTAATACTTAAAGTATGGATACCAACATAACCAGGGAAGCACTGAACAACTGTCAGCAACCATGACTCCTGCCCGTCATCCGCAGGGCCAGGTAACCCCTGTTTTGATATTGTTCCAAATACTTAGATCAAATGTTGTGGATACCCGCATGAATGCAAGCGCAACTTTGCCCGGAATGACATACCTGATGATTTTTAATATCTCCTGTTCAATATGGAATGCATGATCATGAATATCTGATCCTGTATGGCAATCCTCATATTTCATCCACCTGAACCTTTGACTTTGTCCTGATGTTATATAAATCATCCACTGGCATGACTGAAATAAGGCCATCACCCGTAGAACCACAGTGGGCTGCATCCATAATAGCATCAACCACTTCCTTCACCTTTTCTGATCTTACAAGAACACTGACCTGGGCATGATCGACATTCCAGTCATTTGTAAAAAAGTTGGCATATTCACCGTAGCCTTTCCCTTTGATTACACTCATACCGGATATTTTGATTTCATGCAGACATAACTCGACTTTTTCAAGACAACCCATACTGATAACTGCGGTTATTTTTTTAAAAAACATACTCGACTCCTTTTGTGACGCTCACCTTCGTCTAAAACCAGCCAGGCAACGTGCTCATGACTGACGACACACCCGATCCATTGCGTTAAATTTTCAGTTCTCGCCGTTTCCATATCAGAAACATCGCCGGTAATACAATCATAATCAGCATGACTGAGGTACTCACACCACCCACGATTGGCGCTGCAATTCGTCGCATGACTTCTGAACCGGTACCGCTACCGTACATCACCGGCAACAGGCCAGCGAGGATTGTGGCTGCAGTCATGATCACGGGCCGCAATCTCTGTAAAGCCCCTTTGACAATTGCTGCACGTATATCCTCAATCGTTAGATCACGACCTTCATGTGCCGCCTGAACTTTGATTTCCGTATAGGCATAATTGAGATACACCAGCTTCACAACGCCGATTTCAGCTGCCAGACCAGCTAAGGCAATCAGACCAACCCACACAGCAACCGATGTATTGTAGTCAAGCAAATAAATTAACCAGAAACCTCCAATCAATGCCAAAGGCAATGCACCCATGATCATCAATACTTCAGTAAAGTTTCTAAAGTTGACATACAACAGCAACATAATGACCACCAGCGTCACCGGAACGACTACCACAAGCTGTTCTTTAGCGCGCACCATGTATTCATATTGCCCGGACCATGCAATGGAATAACCTGCAGGAAGCTTTACTTTTTCCAGCACCAGTTTTTGCGCTTCCTCTACATATGAGCCCAGATCGCGTTCGGCTATATCAACAAAAGTCCAGCCAGTGGGTCGCGCATTTTCACTCTTGATCATTGCCGGTCCAGCCTCAATGCGTATATCCGCAACCTCTGCCAACGCTATTTGCGCTCCAACCGGCGTCACAATAGGAAGTTCTTTTAGCTCTTCAATGGAATCACGCAAATCACGCGGATAGCGCATATTAACCGGATATCGCTCCAATCCTTCCACCGTTTCAGTAACATTCATGCCGCCCACTGCTGTGCGTATCACTTCCTGCACATCAGCCACATTCAAACCAAAGCGGGATGCTGTTTGTCGATCCGTATCGACTATGATGTAGCGTCCACCGGCTACACGTTCCGAATAAGCCGACAAGGTTCCTGGCACCTGTTTCACAACTTCTTCAATATCTTTGCCTATATCTTCAATTACTGATAAATCAGGGCCCGATACTTTGATACCCACTGGCGTTTTTATACCTGTTGCCAGCATA
>JBFHPZ010000345.1:0-3486 GCA_041592495.1 Gammaproteobacteria bacterium
ATCATTAGCCGCTACTGCCATAACCAATGCTGCAACCGTCGAGTTATATAAATGTTTCGCCAACGCCATTCAAAGGTTCACCTTTAACGGACCTTCAATGAAGCAAGACCAATAAGTACAAGCACCACAGTAATAATCCAGAACCGCACAATAACCCTCGGCTCCGGCCAACCTTTTAATTCAAAATGATGATGGAGTGGCGCCATTCTGAATATTCGTCTGCCGGTTAATTTAAAAGATGCAACCTGCAAAATAACCGACACAGTCTCCATCACAAATACACCGCCCATAATCAGCAGCACAAGCTCCTGCCTTACCAGCACCGCAACCACACCCAGCGCCGCACCTAAAGCCAGTGCACCCACATCTCCCATGAACACCTGGGCAGGATAGGTATTAAACCAGAGGAACCCAAGACCGGCTCCGACAAGTGCGCCACAAAATACAACCAGCTCACCCACACCGGCCACATAGGGTATTCCTAAATAGTTTGAGAAATTTACATGTCCGGTTGCATAGGCAAACACTCCCAATGCGCCTGCAACCATAACGGTTGGTAAAATAGCCAGACCGTCAAGACCATCAGTTAAATTGACTGCATTACTGCTACCTACAATCACCAGATAAGCCAGCAACACAAAACCCCAACCTAATGGAATCATCACATCTTTAATGAACGGAATAATTAGCGTGGTTTCTATTGGCTGCTGTGATGTTTTATAAATAAATAAAGCGGCACCAAAACCAAACAGTGTTTGCCAGAAGTATTTTGATTTCGCAGACAGGCCTTTACTACTACCACCAACCAGTTTTTTATAGTCATCAACAAAACCAACAGCACCGAAAAGCAAGGTAACGATAAGTGCCACCCATACTTGTTTGTTATGCAAGTCACTCCACAGCAAGGCACTGATAGCAACAGCCACTAAAATAAGTGCACCACCCATTGTTGGCGTACCCGCTTTGGACAAATGACTTTCAGGACCATCATCACGCACATTCTGTCCGATCTTATATGTCGCAAGCCGACGAATAACTGATGGGCCTATCCATAATGAAATCAACAGGGCCGTTAGTATTCCCAGTATCGCTCTTAATGTGAGATAACGAAAAACATTAAATCCACTAAAATACTGTTGTAGATAATCAGTTAATATCAGGAGCATTTTTTGTTATCCCCAACCAAAGACTCCACTACTTTTTCCATTTTCATAAAGCGCGAGCCTTTAATTAACACACTTAGGTTTTGATGCAATCTTGGAAGCAGATAATCAATCAAATCCTTTGGGGTTGAAAAATGCATTGCATGATCACCAAATGCCTTTACTGTAACCTTACTATTTTCACCTGTTGCATAGAGTTGATGCACATTTTTTTGCTTTGCAAGTTTTGCCACATCACTATGCAACTGCTGTGAATCTTCACCTAATTCGCCCATATCACCCAGAACCAACCAGTGCTCTCCCGGCATCACTTTCAAAACATCAAGCCCGGCACTTAACGAAGCTGGATTGGCATTATAAGTATCGTCAATCACAGTTGCGCCATTAATCGCAGTCATTATATTTAGTCGCCCTTTAACTGACGAAAATGCATCCAAGCCCTTTTGCATACTTTCTATTTCTGCACCTGCAGCCAAACAGGCAGCAACAGCAGCCAATGCATTCATGGCATTATGCTTGCCTGGTACATGCAAACTCACTTCAAAGGAAGTTGAATCGGCAGTAATTTTCAGAACACTTTCTGTAGCACCTTGCTGCCACTCTCCTTTTACTTCAGCTTCATGATCCAGGGCAAACCGTATCACCGTCTTGTTTTTACAGGCAGCTAACCAATAATCCGCAAACTCATCATCAGCGTTAATAATTGCTGTTCCTGCCTGGCTTAATCCTCGATAAATTTCGCTCTTCGCTTCTGCAACGCCTTTAATCGATCCGAAACCTTCCAGATGCGCAGGACCCGCATTGGTAATGACGGCGACATCTGGATTGGCGATATGTGTTAAATAATCAATTTCGCCATGATGATTGGCGCCCATTTCGATTACGGCATAATCCTGATTTTCCAAGCCCAGCAGGGTGAGTGGCAATCCTATGTCATTATTCAAATTCCCTTTTGTTGCCAACACATCACCCTGTTTAGCCAAAATGGCAGCAATCATTTCTTTTACCGTGGTCTTGCCATTACTCCCCGTAATCGCAATCACTTTCCCCTTGAAATGTTGCCGCCAGGCTGCCGCCAGCCTCCCCAAAGCTTTACGTGTATCTTCGACTTTTACTTGTGGCAAATCGATATTATTTATGTCGGAGACAACAGCACCTGCAGCGCCCGCCTGTTTTGCTGCATTTAGAAATGTATGACCATCAAAATGTTCGCCTTTTAATGCGAAATACAACGCACCCTCGGGAAGCGTTCTTGTATCTGTAGACACACTTAAGTACACAGTGTCCTCACCGACCAGTTGTCCACCCAATATCTGTGATGTTTGAGCAAGGCTCATCATTTAACCTGCCTCAAACATTCCGTCACCACCTGCGCGTCACTGAATGGCAGCCTGTCATTTCCAATAATCTGGTAATCCTCATGACCCTTGCCTGCAACTAAAACAATATCGTTTGCTTGTGCAGCCTTAATCGCGGCTTTAATGGCCTGCTTTCTGTCATGAATGACATCAATACGATCAATGTTTTCAAATCCGGCTGTAATTTGCTGAACAATATCACCAGCACTTTCAGTTCTCGGATTGTCATCAGTTACTATCACTTTATCTGAATACTCTTCTGCAGCTTGTGCCATTAAAGGACGTTTACCCTTATCGCGGTCACCACCACAACCAAACACGCAATGCAGCTTACCTTTGCAATGCTTGCGTAATGTTTTCAGTACTGAAATTAAGGCTTGTGGTGTATGGGCATAATCAACTACGACCAAAGGCTTTTTCTGGGAATGGAATAATTGCATCCGCCCCGGAACAGTTTTTAATTTTTCCAGACGCTTGATAGCATTCTTAAAATCACAACCTTTAATCAGCAATACACAAAAGGTTGCAAGGACGTTCGATACATTGAAGTCTCCAATCAGTCCCAGACTAACTTCGCCCTGGTCACGAGCCGTTCTTATACCAATGCGCATGCCTTGTTGATGCAGCTCAAGTAATTCACCTTGAACCAGATGATCAACTTCATCATTTTCTGTTATTTGCGTCGTATAGCCCCAAACGTCACACGCACCTTTCAGCCTGGCAGCCATTTGCCGACCAAACTCATCATCCAGATTCAAAACACTTGATTTAATCTCGGGACGCTCAAAAAGTCGCGCCTTGGCATTTCTATAAGCCTCGATATTGCCGTGATAATCCAGATGATCTCTACCAAGATTGGTTAAAACGGCAACATTAAAATCAACAGCATCCACCCTGCCCTGATCGAGCCCATGGGATGACACTTCCATGGAAACATTCTCTGCACCAAGACCCTGATAGTCTGC
>JBFHPZ010000346.1:0-3481 GCA_041592495.1 Gammaproteobacteria bacterium
ACGATGAAGGCCTGATTTATCGCGGTCAGCGCCTGGTGAACTGGGACCCGGTGCTGCACACTGCTGTATCTGATCTGGAAGTTATTTCCGAAGAAGAATCCGGTCATCTGTGGCACATGCGTTATCCATTGACCGACGGTTCCGGTCAGCTGGTGGTCGCCACTACACGTCCCGAAACCATGCTGGGTGATACCGCGGTTGCGGTGCATCCGGAAGATGAGCGTTATCAATCCTTCATCGGCAAAACTATTACACTGCCTTTGGTGGGCCGTGAGATCCCCATCATTGCCGACGATTATGTCGATCCGGAATTCGGTACCGGTTGTGTAAAGATCACCCCGGCACATGATTTCAATGACTATGAAATGGGCAAACGTCATAACTTGCCCATGATCAACATCCTCACTATCAATGCCGCCATCAATCACAATGCACCGGAAAAATATCGTGGCCTTGATCGATATGAAGCCCGTGATGTCATCGTGCATGATTTAAAAGAACAGGGCCTGCTGGAAAAAATTGATGATCATAAACTCATGGTGCCACGCGGTGATCGTTCCGGCGCTGTGGTTGAACCCTATTTAACCGATCAGTGGTTTGTCAAAATCGAACCGCTGGCAAAACCGGCCATTGCAGCCGTTGAAGATGGCCGTATCAAATTCGTACCGGATAACTGGAAGAACACCTATTTCGAATGGATGCGCAACATTCAGGACTGGTGTATATCTCGCCAGATCTGGTGGGGCCATCGTATTCCCGCCTGGTATGACAATGACGGCAATATTTATGTCGCCGATTCCGAAGCTGCCGCGCGCAAGAAATATAAGTTATCCGATGATCTTGTATTGAAACAGGATGAAGATGTTCTCGACACCTGGTTCTCCTCTGCCCTCTGGCCTTTCTCCACACTAGGCTGGCCGGAAAATACCGAACGCCTGAAACAGTTTTATCCAACCAGCGTACTGGTCACAGGATTCGACATTATTTTCTTCTGGGTTGCGCGCATGATCATGTTCGGCATGAAGTTCATGGATGATGTGCCGTTCAAGGAAGTGTATATCCATGGTCTGGTGCGCGATGCAGAAGGCCAGAAAATGTCCAAGTCCAAGGGCAACGTACTCGATCCCATTGATTTGATCGACGGCATTACCCTGGATGTCCTGCTGGAAAAACGCACCAGCGGTTTAATGCAGCCGCAAATGGCGAAAAAAATCGAACAGGCGACGCGCAAACATTTCCCCGATGGTATTCCTGCTTTCGGCACTGATGCATTGCGTTTCACCTTTGCCGCACTGGCATCCACCGGTCGTGATATTCGTTTTGATTTAAACCGTATCGAAGGCTATCGCAATTTCTGTAACAAGTTATGGAATGCTACTCGTTATGTGTTGATGAATACCGAAGAACAGGACACCGGCATCGACAGCAGTGATGTTGAACTGTCACTGGCGGATCGCTGGATTTTGTCACGCCTGCAACAAATTATTGAGAATGTTAACAACCATATCGAAAGCTATCGTTTTGATATGGCCGCGCGGGATTTATACGCCTTTGTCTGGGAAGACTATTGCGACTGGTATCTGGAATTATCCAAACCGGTATTGATGAAAGACACTGCCAGTGAAGCGGCAAAACGCGGCACACGACAAACACTGGTGCGTGTGCTGGAAAGCATTCTGCGTTTGAATCACCCCGTCATGCCCTACATCACCGAAGAACTCTGGCAGCGGGTTGCACCACTGGCGGGTGTTAAGGGCGACACCATCATGACTCGCACATTCCCGCAAGCTGAAGCCACATTAAAAGATACGTCTGCCGAAGCAGAACTGGAATGGGTGAAAACCTTCATCATGGGCGTGCGTCGTATTCGTTCCGAAATGGATATTGCGCCAGGCAAACCCTTACCAGTGATTCTGCAAAACGCCAGCGAACAGGATAAGCAACGCTTCAACGCCAATGAAGCATTCATTTTCACTCTGGCCAAACTGGAAAATGTTAACTGGTTATCCGCAACTGATCAGGCGCCGGAAGCGGCAACGGCTCTCGTTGGTGAAATGAAAATTTTGATTCCACTGGCGGGCCTCATCGATAAAGATGCAGAACTCGCTCGTTTGCAAAAAGAAATCACCAAGCTGGAAACGAATCTGGAAAAGAACAAGGCCAGACTGGCGAACCCCAGCTTTGTGGACAAGGCCCCGGAAGCGGTTGTCGCCAAGGAGCGTGAACGCGTTGCCGAAATGGAAACTGCATTAACACAATTAAAAGAACAGGCTGAGAAAATATCAGCTTTGTGAATAAAGCTAAAAGAAAACGCAAATAAAGGCTTGCTTGATAATATTAATGAGGCACAGTAAAGCTGTAAGACATTAAATCATTCGCGTTAATTTGCGGTAAATCTTTTACATAATTCGAGGACAGGCATATGGACTTCAAACCGGAAAAACAGCAGCAGGTAATACAGGTACATGCAGAACTGATCGTAACCGTGGTCAATGCATTGCACGACTCGTCCATCATGCCCCATCTGGAACAGGTGCTGAAAATTTCCGAAGAAAATGGCTGGACCAATCTGGTTGCAGCCATTCGTAAAATCATTAAAGGCAATCGCGACACCAGCATATTGAATGGCCTGGATGAGGAAGACAGCATCATCATCGATGCCATCCTGCGCGGCATTCAGAATCCGGACTCATTACCCGACCCCAGTCAGAAAGCAGATCCAGCGATGGCTGCACCCATGCTGGCACAACTCATTCACGAAGCCAGCCGTGGCGATGCCAATGCACTGGCCATGCTCGGTGCCATGGCGGAACAAATGCTCAACACACAGGGTGATCTTGCTCTCTTCAGTGCACTCATCAAACCTATGGTGGATGGTGAACGCAATGTGGACAAACTCTGCAGCAAGATCGGCCCACAGGGTGAATCCCTGGTGGTGGCGATATTGGATGAACTATCCAAACTTGATAATCATTAAAATTCTGACGCTAAGACGCCAAGGCGCGAAGTAATTCAGGCCCAAAATGAAAAAGACCGGCACAGAGGAATCAAAGATTAATTTGTGCAGGAAAGTTGTACTGACGTAGGTAGCGCATCGTTCATCAACGTTTCGTAGGTAAACTGACGCATTCAATTGACTCTTTGCGGTCTTTGCGCCTTTGCGTCACCGTGTTGAAATTCTCTGCAGCTATCTTTTTTCCCTACTAGCCATATACCAGCTGATTCAGCCGATTTTCGATATTGCGTTTATATTTCAAAAAATGCACCAGCTGAATATCTTCCCGCTGTTCGACGCCAAACAACCGTAACGGCGCCTGTATGTCAGTCACATAAATCGGCAGTCGGTCTTCTTCATCAATGCGGCGCTTGATATATTCCACGCTTACGTTGACCACATTTTGCTGGTAATGGGCGTAGTCAAACTCCCTGTCGTCACAACGCAGGCTGAATAAATCACCTTCATCATCAGTCACCACGCTAA
>JBFHPZ010000347.1:0-3475 GCA_041592495.1 Gammaproteobacteria bacterium
ACCACTGACACTGGATTGCCAGGCCTGTGCTTCAATATACGACATATCACCACAACCTAACTCTGTCAGACTGTCGGTGTAATAAGGCAACAGGTCAACCAGTTCGTCATCCAGTTTTGGCATATCAATAATGATTTGCTGATAAACCAATCCATTTGTACCCTGCTGATACATTGTCACTTTTTTGTGATTATTTTTTATAGAGCTGGGTTGAGGAATAAAAAGATCATCGGGGATATCCGATAGTCCGACTTTGGGCAATACACTTGGATCATCCTGCTCATTCTGGCGTGCTTCCAGCGCCTTTGCCTGATCAATAATCTGTTGCTTTTCCTGATTCGTTAATTTTGCTTTTATTGCCTGAAGTCGTGCAGCTTCTGCTTCTGTTTGTTTCTTGCTCAAACCGGTATCCGGTTTCATCACCAGTCGAACGCGATGTTGGTTGTTAAGCAAATTGCGACGAATCAGATTCTTGATGAAATCAGGGTTTTTTATATCCTGACGCAATTGTTCCAGCACCGGATCCAGATTCAATACCGCCACAGGATCACCGCCGTGAATCGAGGTGGATAAACCACCCAATATTAGCTGCAATCCATAGGGGTAACCGTCGCCACCTATTTCACGTTGGCTTAATTCCAGTTGATGCAAGACTGCTTCAACCTGCTCCTGCGGTACACCATTCTCGGCGACATCATTCAGTACATCCAGCACCAGTTTTTCGACTGCACTGGCATGTTCCGGATTTGAACCTTCAATGCCACAGATAAAACTCATTTCACGATTAGAATCTTCCAGTCCACATATGGGTGATGGCGCGGAGCCTAAATTGGTTGTTTCAAGGGCATAACGTAGAGGCGATGAACTGTTATCAAGCAAAACACTGGACATTAAATTTGCCTGTAACAGATCTTGCAATGAAGTACTATCGTTCAACAACCAGCCTATAACAATATGGGTCTTATCGCTCACCTCGGCTTCATCGAGGGCATAGCTTTCTTCAACTTCCACGGGTGCCTGGTAACGTTGCTCATGGCCAACGCGTATTTCACGATCAAGCTTTGAAAACCGTTTTAAGGCTTTCTCTTCAAATTGCAGATGATGCTCGTAAGCAGGTATATCACCAAAAGTCATAAACACGGCATTAGTTGGATGATAGTGCGTTTCATAAAACGCTTTTAATTGCTCATAAGTTAGATCAGGGATATTTTCAGGCTCACCACCACTGTTGTAATGATAGGTAGTTGTTGGAAAAAGGTGCTTGGTAATGATTTGCCATAAGGTACTGACAGGTGAACTCATGGCACCTTTCATTTCATTAAAAACAACCCCTTTGTAAACCAGATCTGATTGTGGATCTTCCATCTTTTCAAATTCAAAACGATGCCCTTCCTGGGCAAAATCCAGTTCATGTAAACGGGAGAAAAACACAGCATCCAGATAAACGTCCAGCAAGTTATCGAAATCTTTTCGGTTTTGGCTGGCGAATGGGTAAGCGGTCCAGTCACTGCTTGTGAATGCATTCATGAAGGTATTCAATGAACGACGGGTCATCATGAAAAAGGGATCGCGCACCGGGAAACGTTCGCTTCCACAAAGAACAGTATGCTCAAGAATATGGGCTACACCGGTAGAATCTGTTGGAACTGTGCGTAAGCCAACCAAAAATACATTTTCCTGATTATCAGCGGCCAGATGATAATGCTGGGCGCCCGTTACCCTATGCCGATATTCCTCTATAACAATATTCAACGAATCGATGCGCTCACTGCGCAGCCATTCAAAAGCAGGATGTATATTTTCAGCTTGAGTTACCACAGTCATATTTGATCCGTTTCTGGTTGGGAGAGACAAATTGTACCTTGCCGGCGCCAATTTGTGCGAAAATGCATGTTTATATTCGCAATTACAATACTTTTAAAATAACAATGATTAAACCTCTTAAAGCAGACCAACTTCGTCCCAAGTGCATTGCTGACGCCCTAAACTTTAAATCAACAGATGAATTACCTGATTTGCCGGGTATTCTGGGCCAGGAACGCGCCTTGCAGGCCATGGAGTTTAGTATTGGGGTACGCCACCGCGGTTTCAACCTGTTTGTGATGGGGCCTTCCGGTCTGGCAAAGCACGGCATAATTCGCAAGTACCTGGCACGTAAAGCCGAAGAAGAACAAACCCCGCCTGACTGGTGCTTTGTGCGTAATTTCGAACAGGATTACAAACCCCAGGCAATAAAGCTACCGCCAGGAAAAGGCAAAGCATTTAAAAAGGACATGAATAACCTGATAGAGGATCTGGGAAAAGCAATCAATGCCGCTTTTGAAACAACCGAATACCAGAATCAGATCCAGAGCATCGAAAAGGAATTTACCCGAAAACAAAGCAATCTGGTTGAGAAGCATGTAGAAACTGCCCGCAACCAGAATATACAGCTTAGCCAGACACCTTCCGGGTTTATGTTAACACCCATGAAAGAAGGCAAAACCCTGTCGGAAGAAGAGTTTGAAGCACTCAGTGAAGATGAACGCAGACTTATTGATGACAAGGTAAATTCCTTGCAGGATCAGCTTGAATACCTGGTACCTGAAATATCCCGTCAACGCCGTGAATACAACATCAAGATCAAGAAACTGAATCGCAAGGTTGCCCTGTTTGCCAGCAGTAATCTGATCAAGGATATGAAGCGCCGTTATAAATCCCTGTCTCAGGTCGTTAATTTTCTTAAAGGCATGCAGGATGATGTGCTTGACCATCTCGAAGACTTTGCCGAATCAGATGACGAGGACGTCGCTGATTCCCTAACGGCAAGTAACTGGGCATTTGAACGTTATCAGGTCAACTTACTGGTGGATTCCAGTCGTCAATCCGGTGCGCCGGTCGTCTATCTTGATAATCCTACCTATCATAATCTCATTGGACGCATTGAATATGAAAACCGTAGCACAGGCCCCAGCACTAATTTTTCACTTATCAAGGCTGGCGCACTGTTGCAGGCCAATGGTGGTTATATTGTTATCGATGCCCATAAAATCCTCAATGCTCCCCATGCATGGGATGCACTCAAACGCGCCCTGTATGGCAAGAAAGTAAAAATTGAATCTCTTGATCAGGTTTTAAATACCGATACATCAGTGACGCTGGAACCCCAACCTATTGCATTGAATGTGAAAGTCATACTCCTGGGTAATCGTATGACATATTACATGCTGTATGAGATGGATCCGGATTTCCCTGAGCTATTCAAGGTCGAGGCTGATTTCGATGAAGAAATTGCACGCAATGAAGATACCATTATGCAATATGCCCGGCTTATTGCATCCCGTGCACGTAAATTCGATCTAAAGGCACTGGACGCCAGCGCTGTGGCACGATTGATAGAATTCAGTTCCCGACTGGTTCAGGATTCAGAAAAACTATCCACCCGTTTACGTACCATCGATGACCTTATGATTGAAACCCAATTCTGGTCAGAAAA
>JBFHPZ010000348.1:0-3463 GCA_041592495.1 Gammaproteobacteria bacterium
ACAAGCCCATACCTGTACCCTTACCAACCTCCTTGGTAGTAAAAAATGGATCAAAAATATGATCAATGATTGACGCATCAATGCCCTCGCCATTATCACAAACATCCAGCTCTATGAAGTTACCGGAGAATATCTGATGGCAGGCGCTGCATTCAGTATAGATATTGTCAGCACAGGATATTCGATAAACAATTTCGCCATGGCCGAACATGGCATCACGGGCATTAATACTGAGATTCATTAAAATCTGATTCAACTGAACCGAGTCTGCATTGATGACTGAATCCTTACAGGAATAGTCTGTTAGCAGATGAATACTGGATGGAAAAGTTGCGCGCAACATGGAAAGGAAATCGTCAACCAGTTCATCCAGCTCAACCGGCGTTAACTCGGATGCCATGCCGCGACTGAATGCCAGTAACTGTGCAACCAGATCACGTGCCCGTTCACTGGATGTCATCACATTATTTAGATAAGCCTGAATTTTCGCATTATTGGTTTTTTTGGCATCAATCATGGTCAGTTCTGTGTAACCCATAATAGATGTCAGAATATTATTGAAGTCATGGGCAATACCACCGGTTAAATGACCTATGGCTTCCATTTTCTGCGATTGCTGCAACTGTCGCATTAACTGTTCTGCTTCATCCCTGGCGCGGTGTTGTTCGGTAATATCATTGCCGGAACTAAATGACCGTATCACTTTACCATCATGATCACGGTAGACTGTGTTATGCCACGCAATCAGACGCTCTTCGCCATTACGAGTCAGGATTGAATTTTCGAAATAATCGAGCAGCATATCCTGATCAAAAATCAATTGATCAAAAACTTTTTTCACCCTGGATCGCTGGGGTTCCGGAATAAAATTATCAAACCAGTTTTTGCCGACAATCTCGTCCTCGGCATAGCCCAGTATTTCGCAGCCTTTTTTATTAATCAGGGATACGGTGTGATCAGCTTCGATAGCCACCAGAATGACACCAGCCAGATCAAGATAAGTTTGCGCCCGCTCCTTCTCCTGCTGCAAGGCATCCTCCATTTGCTTGCGATCACTAATATCCATTGATACAGCACAGGTTCTGTTAACCACTCCCTGTTCATCACGCAATGCGAAATGAAAGGTTATATAAGTATGCCAATTACCATCCCGGTGTTTTACCTGCTCTTCCCTGATAATCGGTGCTGCACTTTTTTGCGCTTCCAGATCGTTTTGCCATAATTCATCAGCAACATCTTTTGGAAAAAGGTCGTACACACTCTTGCCGATATACTGTTTTGGCGAAAGACCTTCAATCACGTCAAACTGCCTGTTTGCAAAGATTATTTTGCCCTGCAAATCTTTTATCGATACCAGCAAAGGGGCATTATTCAGAATAGTTTTATAAATCAATTCACTTTGTTTGAGCGCACCATCTGCTGCAACCAGGTGTGTAATATCTTCAGCAATACCCGCAATATTCTTAATATTTCCGTTTTCATCATAAATCGGAAAGGCTCGCGCCTTGACCCAGCGCATTTCACCATCGGGTTTAACAACTCGATAGGGCCTAAACTCGATAACATCACCAATCTCATTTTTCGATTTTGGAATATCATCCAGAACCTGTCCAATGTCTTCCATATGTACCGCATCCAGCCATGACCGTGGCTTTGCATACAGCAGTGCACGTGATTGTCCCCAGATTGATTCATACGCCGAGCTAACATAAAACACTTCGCTCCAGTCAATCGATCCCACCCAGAACACTTCACGTATATTGTCTGTTAACTGCCGGAAATAATAATTTTTATGCTGGATATCACTGATCAGGCGATCAATAACAAAATAAGCAAGAATGGCGGGAAGAATAACGAAACCAATATCACTGATATGCAACAAGAATCCGCCATTGGAAGACAGCACCCATTTCAGCATTAACCAGACAATGCCGAGAAAAAGGAATAAGCCCGCCATGCGAAGCGCAAGCCATTTGCGTTTTCTACGCCGTATACCATCAGGCATAGTCGACTCCATTAGTTGGTTAAGATTCCTGGCGCAAAACTGCTGATGCCCAGATTAAATTAAAATCTATAACATGAACATAACAGAATGCTTCGAGTATTGTGCAAACATTCCCCAGGCAAACAAACACAGTCTAAGTTCGCGAGCTTGTCCTTAGATCGAACACTAAAAACAGCAGCAACAGGCAAGCAAGTATGACAGTGATAAAATTTCCTGCTATGGAATAGAGTGTGCTGCCCTGCATCGGTTGCACCAGAGTCATTAATTCATGACGCTTAAACTGTGGCGATATGGCAACCACTTCGCCCCTGGCATCAATCACTGAAGACACGCCGGTATTGGTTGCACGCAACATGAAACGCCCCGATTCCAGTGCACGCATACGTGCAATCTGATGATGCTGCCAGGCTTCCGGTGAATCTTCGAACCAGGCATCATTACTCACATTCACCAGCAGCGTGGCTTGAGGCAAGTCTTTACGGATATCACGATCAAAGGCATCTTCAAAACAAATACTGATGCCCAGTGGCTGTCCCGCTGCCGTGACCAGGGATTGCTGTTCAGGGCCGGAATCTACATCCGACATGGGAATATCTATCCAGCGCATAAAAAATGACAACAGCCCGCGCAAGGGGAAATATTCACCCAGTGGCACCAGGTGGCGCTTCAGGTATTCGCCATCACGCACACTGATAACACTGTTGTAATAACGACTAGTATCGGGATCGCGAATAAACAAACCTAACAACACATCTTTGCCGTTGATTTCAGCTTCGTTTTTTAACTGTTGTAAATAATTACCGACGCGATGTTTAAAATCGGGTATTGCGGTTTCCGGCCAGATAATGAGATCACTATCCCAGTGCTGTTTGGTTAATTCATGATACATCCGCAATGTAGGGCCATGCATCTGCGGCTTCCATTTATCACTCTGCGCAATATTGCCCTGGATTAAACTGACCTTGATCAGCCTGTCAACCGGCGTCGTCCAGTTGAATTGCATAAGCACAAAACCCAATAGCCATATGCCAGACAAACCAATAAGGCTATACAGTATTTTTTTCTTTAACATGAGCATGGCTAACAGGCCGGCACTCAGTAGTGTCAAACCACCTATGCCCAGCCCGCCAATCAATGGTCCGTACCCCGCCAGGGGCGTATCAATTTGCGCATAACCCAGTTGCAACCAGGGAAAGCCGGTAAACAAATAACCCCGCAACCATTCCATCAACAACCAGCTGGCGGGAAACAACAGCAACAATTGTTTTTCAATGGAAACCGGAAACCATTTGCGTGCAATATAAAACGCCAATGCAGGAAACAATGCGAGATAGGCTGATAACAAGACCACCAGGGCGGAAGCCAGAATAAACGGTGTGCCACCATGATAATGCAGACTGTAATAAATCCAGTGTATGCCATGTACAAAGGCGCCCAGGCCAAACAACCAGCCTCGCC
>JBFHPZ010000349.1:0-3460 GCA_041592495.1 Gammaproteobacteria bacterium
CATTGTGCAATTCAATAAGCCTGAACAGGACTACCATAATGCTGTTCTGTTCAGTGTTGGTGAATTGCTGCGTAAATATCAGGATAATGTCACCATAGTGGTGACAGCGTTTGGTCCGGGTATTCATATTTTGGCAAAGAAACCCTTACGACCGGTTTCTTTCCATATCCAGCAAAAAGTCAAAAGTCTTGCCCAATATGGTGTAAAATTCCATGCCTGCGGCAACACCCTGGATTCACTTGAGTGGACCAGGGACGATATATTCGACTTTGCCGAAATCGTCCAGGTGGGTGCTGCCGATATAATCGAACACCAGGAAAAAGGCTACAGCTACATCACCTGGTAATCGTAACTAGCCCAAAAAACTAATTTAACAAGGCCTGGAATATGTTGAATATTGCCGTGGCAGGTGCTGCCGGACGTATGGGCCGGACCATTATTGAAGCCTGTCAAAATACCGAAGCTTGTCAGGTGACCGCTGCACTGGAACGTATGGACAGTTCCCTTGTTGGCGCAGATGCCGGTGAAATGGCCGGTACTGGCAAACTGAATATTGCCATCGTTGGTGATATTCATCAGGTAGAAAATCAATTTGACGTTTTGATTGATTTCACTTCCATTGACTCCACCCTGGATCACATTGATTTTTGTAAAAACAATGGCAAAAAACTGGTCATTGGTACAACCGGTTTTTCCTCAGACCAGAAAAAAATAATCGAAGCCGCTGCAAACGATATAGCCATCGTGTTTGCGCCTAACATGAGCGTGGGTGTGAACCTGTGCTTAAAACTACTGGAGATGGCAGCGAAAGTTTTAGGTGATGAAGTCGATGTTGAAGTTATCGAAGCGCATCATCGCCATAAGGTCGATGCACCTTCCGGTACAGCATTGCGCATGGGTGAGGTGGTGGCTGAGGCATTGGGTCGTAATCTTGCTGATTGTGCCGTCTATGGCCGTGAGGGCCAAACCGGCGAGCGAGACCGTAAAACCATTGGTTTTGAAACCATCAGGGCCGGGGATATAGTCGGTGATCACACGGTCATGTTTGCCGGCATTGGTGAGCGCGTTGAAATTACCCATAAGGCATCCAGCCGCATGACCTTTGCCAAAGGTGCGCTTCGTGCAGCGCAGTGGTTACAAACCAAGGATAAAGGTCTGTACGACATGCAGGATGTGCTAGGGCTTAAATAAATATAAATTCGCAGGCATTAGCTTAAACACCTGTGGCAATGTTTTTAAAAGGTAAAATAATGAAATTTGCATGTGTATTTCCAGGTCAGGGATCCCAATCCATCGGTATGATGGCTGAATTCATTGAGCAATACGCTGAAGTTAAAGACCTGTTTAAAAGAGCCTCGGATGCTCTTGGTTATGATTTAACCGATATTGTGGCTAATGGTCCCATCGAAAGTCTAAATAAAACCGAATGCACTCAACCTGCCTTGTTAACCGCCGGAGTGGCGGCATGGAAAGTCATGCGCATCAACACCGACATGAAACCGGAACTACTGGCAGGACACAGCCTGGGTGAATACACCGCATTGGTGTGCGCTGGTGCCCTGCAATTTGAAGATGCGGTAAAACTGGTCGCAGAGCGTGGTCGTTTAATGCAAAGTGCTGTGCCTGAAGGTGTGGGCGCCATGGCGGCCATTCTGGGATTAGATGACGATGTGGTGCGCTCGGTTTGCGAAAAAGCCAGTGAAAAAGATTCCATTGTGCAGGCAGTCAATTTTAATTCTCCCGGACAAGTGGTTGTTGCGGGTCATACTGCCGCAGTAGATCGTGCCATGGAATTAGCAAAGGAAGCCAGGGCCAAACGTGCATTAAAATTACCGGTTAGTGTTCCATCACACAGCGCATTGATGACAGGTGCAGCAGAACAACTGGCTGAGCGCCTGGCATCTGTTGAAATTAAAACACCTGTGATTCCGGTATTACATAATGTGGACGCATCCATTCATTCGGATCCATTAGAAATTGCGGACTGCCTCAAAAAACAACTGTTCAATCCAGTGTTGTGGGTGGATACGGTCAATAACATGATTGCGAAAGGAATCACCGCAACAGTAGAATGCGGCCCCGGCAAGGTACTGGCCGGATTGAACAAGCGTATTAATAAAGACGCAGAACATTACACCATTGATAACGTCGAGAATCTGAACAAGTTTCTGTCGGCGCTGAAGGGGGAATAATGAATTTAAAAGGCGAAATTGCACTGGTTACAGGCGCGAGTCGTGGTATTGGTCGTGCAATAGCTGAAGAACTGGCCAGTCAGGGTGCAACAGTCATTGGTACCGCAACTTCACAATCCGGTGCGGATGCGATAACCGAATATCTTTCTGCCAGTGGCGGCAAAGGCATGATGTTGAATGTTGCCGATCAGGATTCAATTAAGAATGTGCTCAAATCCATTACAGATGATTCTGGAGCTGTCAGCATTCTGGTAAATAATGCCGGTATTACCCGCGACAATTTACTCATGATGATGAAAGACCAGCAGTGGGATGACATTATCCAGACGAATCTGACATCCATTTTCCATATGACCAAGTCTGTGATTCGCGCCATGATGAAAGCGCGTAAGGGTCGCATTATTAATATTGCTTCTGTTGTAGGACTCACCGGTAATCCCGGACAAACGAATTATGCAGCAGCCAAAGCCGGTATTATTGGCTTCAGTAAATCACTTGCACGGGAAATTGGTTCACGCAATGTGACCGTGAATACGGTTGCTCCTGGCTTCATTGATACCGACATGACCAAGGCCTTACCGGAAGAGCAGAGGGAAGCCCTGATTAAACAAATACCACTTAACAGATTGGGTGATCCGAAGGACATTGCTCATGCCGTTGCCTTCCTGGCATCGCCCCAGGCAGCCTATATAACCGGTGAAACCATTAATGTTAATGGTGGAATGTACATGCCCTAGCATGAGACATTGCATAAAGAATATTATCTAACTAATTGATAATTATGTTATTAAGCCTATTTAGAGGGGCTTAAAAATTTACTGGTAAGGTGTTGCGTAATTCACTAAAATACCGCGCAACTCGAATTTACGTAGAACGAAGAGGAAAATTACATGAGCAGTGTTGAAGAACGCGTGCGCAAAATCGTAGTAGAACAGTTAGGTGTTAAAGAAGACGAAGTTACCAATTCTGCTTCTTTCGTTGACGATCTGGGTGCTGACTCACTCGACACTGTTGAGCTGGTTATGGCGCTGGAAGAAGAATTTGAATGTGAAATTCCAGATGAAGAAGCTGAGAAGATCACAACTGTTCAGCAAGCCATTGATTACGTCAACGGGCATATCTAATAGTTAAGCTGTTTACAAGGGTAGGCGCAAGCCTGCCCTTTTTCATTTAAGTCAACACTATTCTGGAGAACTTTCTTGGCTAAACGTCGAGTTGTTGTTACAGGTCTTGGTATCGTTTCACCTGTCGGTTTAAATCTCTCCCAA
>JBFHPZ010000350.1:0-3456 GCA_041592495.1 Gammaproteobacteria bacterium
CAGCATCGTGGCTGGTTCCAGTCTTCCTTGCTCACCTCAGTGGCAATGAATAATGCAGCACCCTACAAGTCGGTACTGACCCACGGCTTTACGGTAGATGCCGATGGCAAAAAAATGTCAAAGTCCCTGGGCAATGTTGTGCTACCACAAAAAGTTTGTAACACACTGGGCGCCGACATTCTTCGTTTATGGGTAGCATCCACTGATTACAGCGCCGAGATAAGTGTATCGGATGAAATCCTGAAACGCATGGCGGATTCCTATCGTCGTATTCGTAACACTGCACGCTTTCTTTTAGCCAATCTAAATGGTTTTAATCCAGATAAAGACATGCTGGATAACAAAGACATGCTAGCCCTGGACCGCTGGGCTGTGGCAAAAACACAGGAATTACAGGACCAGATTATAACAGCGTATCGAGACTATAATTTCCATGCGATTTACCAAAAGCTACATAACTTCTGCACAGTAGAGATGGGAAGCTTTTATCTGGATGTTATCAAGGACAGGCAATACACCACTCAAAAAGACAGTATTGCACGACGTTCGGCACAAACTGCGCTATATCATACCATTGAAGCCATGGTGCGTTGGCTGACACCGATTTTAAGTTTTACTGCGGATGAAATCTGGTCACAGATACCGGGCGATCATTCTGACAGTATTTTTATTCAGACCTGGTACGACAAACTGTTCAAGCTTGAAGAAAACGAAACCATGAACTTCAAGTTCTGGTCATCAGTACAACAAACTCGTACGCTTATCAGTAAACAACTGGAAGAACTGCGCGTGGCCGGGAAAATCGGCTCGTCTCTGGATGCAGAAGTCGACTTATATTGTGATGACGCTTTATTCAAAACATTGTCAGCACTTGAAGATGAACTACGGTTTGTACTGATCACATCCTATGCTCGCATTCATCCATTGAATGTAGCACCTGACAATGCCACCGAACATAAACTTGAGTCTGGTGAAAAACTAAAGCTGCTTAGCAAAGCCACAGAACATGCCAAATGCGTACGTTGCTGGCATCATCGCGAAGATGTAGGCAGCAACAGAGAACACCCCGAACTTTGCGGTCGTTGTGTAGACAATGTCGCTGGAAAGGGTGAGCAGCGTAATTATGCCTGAACCAAGACAAAATAACTTGAAGCACTGGTTATGGATTAGCCTGCTGGTCATTATTCTCGATCAGCTCACTAAACTGTTGGCGGATAATCTTCTGGGCTTCCATCAACCAGTAGCCATTATACCGATGTTTAACCTGACATTGATGTATAACACTGGCGCCGCTTTTAGTTTTTTAAGTAATGCAGGCGGATGGCAACGCTGGTTTTTTATTGTGCTATCAATTGTTATTAGTGTTGTGCTTGTGTTCTGGTTACTCAAGTTAACAACACAACAAAAATTGCAAATGTATTCAATTGCAATGATTCTCGGTGGCGCCATTGGCAATCTGATTGATCGCAGCATTTATGGCCACGTGATAGATTTCATCGATGTTTACTACCAAGTCCATCACTGGCCAGCATTTAATATTGCCGATTCAGCAATCTGCATTGGCGCTGTTCTTCTTATCTTTGACAGCATCAAGAATCATGAACCCAATAAAACATAACAGCCTGGTATCAATTCATTATCGTTTGTTGCTCGAAGATGGTACCGAGGTTGAGAGCAACTTCAGCGATGATCCACTGGTATTCACCATGGGTGACGGCACTTTAACCGAAGGCATGGAGCACGCCCTGTTGAATCAAATTGCTGGCAATCATGTTTCAGCTATCATTAAACCAGCACAGGGTTATGGTTATCCGGATGATGAAAAAGTACACCACATACCGCTTGAGGATTTTGGTGATGACTTTAAACCCGAGCCCGGACAAGTGATAGCGTTTGACGGCCCGAATGATGAAGAATTTTTAGGCACAATCATTAGCGTGTCTGCCGGTGAAGCAACTGTTGATTTCAGTCATCCTTTAGCAGGCCGAACCCTGACCTTTAATGCTGAAATTCTTGAAGTCACCACCCCCCAGGATTAAACAATGGAAATCATACTCGCTAATCCCCGTGGCTTTTGCGCCGGTGTTGATCGCGCAATCGAAATAGTAGACCGAGCCCTGGAAAACTTTGGCGCGCCCATTTATGTTCGCCACGAAGTCGTGCATAACACCTATGTTGTCAACAACCTGAAAAGCAAAGGCGCCGTTTTTGTTGAAGAGCTGGATGAAGTCCCAGACAACGCAACAGTCATTTTTAGTGCTCATGGCGTTTCACAGGCGGTGCACAATGAAGCCAAACAACGTGCCCTCAAAGTATTTGACGCCACCTGTCCATTGGTGACCAAGGTTCATCTTGAAGTCGCACGTTATGCCAAACATGGTGTGAGTGTCATTCTGATTGGCCATGAAGGACATCCAGAGGTAGAAGGCACACTAGGCCAATATGATACCAGCGCCGGCGGTAATACCTACCTGATTGAGTCTGAAAATGATGTCAACAAACTTACAGTCAGCGATGAAAACCATCTTGCCTATGTCACTCAAACAACCTTATCGGTTGACGATACAACATGCATAATTGAAGCCCTTAAAAAGCGATTCCCAAAGATTCAGGGCCCACGCAAGGATGATATTTGTTACGCCACCCAAAACCGCCAGGATGCCGTTAAAAAACTTGCAGAACACTGCGATGTTGTCCTGGTTGTTGGATCGCGCAACAGCTCCAACTCCAACCGTTTAAAAGAACTCGCCAATAACAAAGGCGTTACCGGCTATCTCATCGATACGGCCGAAGACATTAACAGGGATTGGTTAACAGATGCCAAACGCGTAGGCATAACCGCAGGGGCATCTGCACCGGAAATACTGGTGCAGGAAGTCATCGAGAAATTACAGGAATGGTTTGGCGCCACCCTTAGCGAAGATAGTGGCCCCAGGGAAAGTATTGTGTTTCAGCTGCCGAAAGAGCTACGTTAAATTTAGCAGCAAAAAAAGACCGCTTAAGGCGGTCTTTTTTTATCTAACATTTTTCAATTCTTCACCAACATTGCGCAGGGGTCTTTTGTCCTGCTGAGTTCAGTGAAATCACTGGGCAGGCTGTATCATCTACCTGGCCATTCACAGCGGTTGCAGTCAAACTATAGGTGCTCGAATTAGCCGCTGTAATCGCCATATTATAAAAACCGTTATCCGTAACAAGCTTGTTACCTACATCTGCCATATTTGGCGTGTAGGTATTATTCTGTAAATAAAAACGTTCCTGTAAATCCGCCACTCGTAACAGCTCAGAGTGCGCTTCGGATCGGTTTGACTCACGAATATGTTGCCTGTAGCTTGGAAAAGCAATTGCGGAAATTATTCCAATAATAGCCAGCACAATCATCAATTCAATAAGCGTAAACCCATTTAGTTGTTTTTTCATTACTTGCCTCATGAAAAATAGCCGTGGCATCGCCAC
>JBFHPZ010000351.1:0-3454 GCA_041592495.1 Gammaproteobacteria bacterium
AATGATGGAATGGGGTGATACCCCGGAAGAAGATCCATTTGTGCGTTATCTTTCCGGTATCGTTTATGAAACCCTGGGCGAAAAAGATGATGCACTGATTTCCTATCGAAAGGCTGTCGACGTTTATAAAAAATCCAGGGATCGTCAGGGCCTGAATGTACCAAATCAGTTAAAACAGGATTTGTTACGTATGCTTGCAGAAGCCAGGCTGTGGGATGAATACAAACAGTATCAACAGGAATTTGGTATGGCCAACTGGAAAGCACCTTCTACCAAAGGTATGGGTGAGCTGGTTGTATTGATGCACAATGGTCTTGCACCACAACGCGATCAAACCGGTTTTCAGACATGGTCTCCCGAGTTGGCGTTGAATATACGAATTGCAGTTCCAACTTATCCTAATCCTCCCGCTTATGTGAACCAGGTGAAATTAAGCGTGGAAAATCAGAGCAGACTGCTCGAGACAGTAGAAAATATTGACGGTCTGGCTCGCGCATCGCTTGAATCCGATATGCCTGTTATCACTGCCCGTGCTATAGCCCGTGCTGTGGTCAAGAAAAAGACTGAAAAAGAAGCAGGTGATCGTGGCGGCGGTTTAATGCAACTGGCTATGCTGGTCGTAAACACTGCAACTGAAATTGCGGACACCCGTTGCTGGAATACCCTTCCACAGGAAATTCAGCTGGGTCGCGTATTGTTGCCGGCCGGCTCTCATGAAGTACGCATGGATGTCATTGGCATGGGTGGCGCTGTCGTAGACAGTTACACTATCCCGGTTAGTATCAAGGCAGGCCGTAAAACCATTCTGTCTGAACACTGGGCAGCGCCGCGTCCCATGGTTATTGACAACGGCACTGAAACTGCAGCCGCTACAAATCAATCACAGTAAATAATTTACAATGGATGCTCAGAGTGAATATCAATAAACCATTAATCACCGCAGTCCTGTATACAGGACTGCTTTCATTAATGACCCTGGCCTGTACAGCAACGGTTGGAGCAGCAGGACCCAAACCGGACTGGATTGAAGGTGATGCGGGTTTTTATCCTAACAATCAGTATCTGGTGGCCAGCGGTTCCGCATCCAGTGCAGAACTGGCAAAAGATCGTGCCCTGGCAAATCTGGTCAAAATATTTGAATTGCATATTCGTGAGAACACGACCACGCAATCGGATACCAAGGTCAATGTTAAGGATGGTCAGGAGAGTTACACAAAACAGCATCATCTTGCCCAGCAAATTAATGTGCGCACCGATAAGGTGGTTCAGGGCGCTCGTATAGCCGAGACCTGGCTGGATAAATCTGTGTTGACGTATCATGCACTGGCAGTGCTGGATCGTAAACAGGCAGGGAATAACATCCGCAGTGAAATGAAACGGCTGGATGATGAAACTCAGGTAGAGCTTGATCGCAGTCGTGGACAGAATGATTCGTTAATGGCTATGGCTGCCATGAACAAGGCTGTGGGATTACAGCAGGAACGAGAAACCCTGCAAAGAACACTTAAGGTCATTGATCTAAGCGGTCAGGGTAGCCCGTCGCAATGGAATATGGCGGACCTGCGCGGCAAGCTTGAAGCCAGTTTGCAATCCCTGCATATCAGCACTGCTGTAGACGAAGATCCCATCGGTCGTCTTGAACAGGCAATGAAGTCTGCCATGGGTAACGCCGGATTTCCCGCTGCGACCAATGCCTCGCACTTTACCCTGGTGGGCAGTCTGGATGTTCAAGACCTGGGCATGCGCGAGGGCTGGTACTGGTTACGTGGCAAGCTCAGCGTCAAGTTAATCGACGGCAGTGGTAAAATTCGTGGCAGGGAACAATGGCCGCTGAAAGTTTCGGCACTTCAACGCAACGATGCAGAAAGTCGCTTGATGTCGCAGGTGTCGAAAAAACTTAACCAGGAACTCAGGCCTGCCATCATCTCATTTGCAACCGGTGTTAAGTAAGTTGTTCTGATTATGTCCAAAATACACGATACGATCCGGGCTATTACCTGGGGAGGTAATAGCCTTTTTTTATTGGATCAACGCATCCTTCCCAAACAAAAAACCGAGATTGAATTACACACACCCGAAGATGTTGCCAGGGCAATACGCGATATGGTGGTTCGTGGTGCACCGGCTATAGGCATTACAGCAGCCTATGGCGTGGTACTCGCAGCGAAACAGCGATACCAGCAAAATCCCCAGCAATGGAAACAGGATATTCAACAGGATATGAAAGTTCTGGCGGAATCTCGGCCTACTGCAGTCAATTTATTCTGGGCGCTTGATCGCATGCAACATTGCATCGAGACCCTAGAAGGTGACCCCTTTGAGGTGTTGAAACAGGAAGCGGATGCCATCTACGAGGAAGATATTCAGGCCAATTACACCATGGGTAAGCTGGGTGCTTCATTAATTGCCAATGATGGTAAAGCGGTGTTGACCCATTGCAATACAGGCTCCCTGGCAACCGGTGGTTTTGGTACGGCACTGGGCGTTATACGCCAGGCCTATATGGATGGTAAAACCAGCTCAGTGTTTGCCGATGAAACACGTCCCTGGTTACAGGGTGCGCGTTTAACGGCATGGGAGCTGGTACAGGACAAGATTCCGGTGACCTTGCTGGCTGAAGGTGCAGCAGCATCCCTGATGAAGCAGGGTAAGGTAAGCTGGGTTATTGTTGGTTCCGATCGCATAGCCGCTAATGGTGATGTGGCCAACAAAATCGGTACCTATAGTCTGGCGGTAAATGCCAGGCATCATGGTGTGAAATTCATGGTGGTGGCACCCACATCAACTGTGGATATGAATATCAAACAGGGTGATGAAATACCCATCGAACAGCGTGCTCAGGATGAAGTACTAAGCTGTGGCGGCAATCGCATTGCTGCAGAAGGCGCCAGTGCCTGGAACCCGGCCTTTGATGTGACACCGGCAAATCTAATCGATGCCATTGTGACTGAAAAAGGCATTGTTGAGAAACCTGATCTTGTAAAAATGCAAAGCATGATGCAATCCTGATCGGTGGCATCATGAATTGGTTTTGATTGTATAGAAGGATAGGGCTGCCTGTTTACCCGGGCAGCTGCAGGGTATCAGGGAAGATATCTTCCATTCCAAAATTAACCAACATCAGTTTAATTCCACTCCCGGTCTGATATTGTTTTTCGATACCGTCTACGGGTTATTACATCCATATGAGTTTTTATAGCTTCGTAAAAATTATTCATATTAGCTGTGCAGTCATATCCATAACAGGTTTCATTTTACGTGGTGTATTTATGTTAAATAATTCGCCACTGCTGAAGCATCCGGTGAGTAAGATTCTTCCCCACGTCGTAGATTCGCTACTACTGGTATCTGCACTGACGATGATGTTCTTGAGTAGCCAGTATCCCTTCGTGCTGGACTGGTTATCTGCCAAGGTCATAGCATTGCTGGTGTATATTATGCTGGGTATGGTTGC
>JBFHPZ010000352.1:0-3449 GCA_041592495.1 Gammaproteobacteria bacterium
ATCAAATCAAGCAGGCAAGCGTCATCGCTTTAGCCCGATATGAACCATCACCTGATGGTAAAATGAAGGCAATAATAAAGGAATTCTTAAAAAAAGATGAAGGCACAACCATTTTTTACAATATTGGCGATGAATTCCCACCATCCAGTTATCAGCCAAAAGACAATACCCGTTATGGAGATGGCACTATTATTTTCTTCACTGGCTCACCTGCCAGCATGAAATTATCTATGACATTCCACGGAGATAGAATTCATAGCTTAGGTGATATGCCGATTGAATTATTAAAGCAAAGCTGTAATCAAGATAAAACTTAGAACGTTTTAAACGAATTTAATGTACTGTTGATTACTCTATATCGAATAAAAAAGGTGAGCAATAAATTGCCCACCCTACAACTGAGACTCGTGACGATTATCGCCACCAACAAACCAGCATTCAACTAATACGGTGCTGCTCCCGGCTCCGGAGTCTCCATCTCTTCAGGAGGTGTCATCCTTCCCTTACCCATATGCACCTGAAATTCAGTAATCGTAACATTGCCATCACCATTACTGTCAATCTGTTTGAAGTTTTTCGAAATATCCATGCTTTGTTTCGCCTCGTCCATCGTAATGTAACCATTCTTATTGTTGTCCAGCTCTTCAAACGTCAGAATCGGGCCAGTTGACTTTGTCTGAGCACAACCGGAAACAGCCAAAAGTGATAACAGCGCAAGAATCAATGATTTTCTATTCATAACATTCTCCTTTTATAGAGAGAGGGTGTTTTTATCGGGAAACCTTCGGATACAACGTGGGAAGGGAATTAACTGCTTATTAAATAACACGGCAAGGAAAGAAGACTATTGATGCCTGTCAACATAGGAGTAAATCCACAGCGCACTGGTATCGTGTGGGAGCAGATTAAAAACCATTTCCGGGCAATGCAGCCCGGAAATGGTTGAATCAAAAGCAGCCGGTTCAAACCAGTACGATTTGAGATCGCATACTGTAGAGCACAAATAAGACTTCTTCCTGCTCACGTCGGCCAATTTTATTTTTATCCAGGGCAGCTAGAGAGTCATCCAGTACTGCCATGAATTCGGAAGCTGCTATGTTCATTCCTTTATGTGCGGCCAACATATCTTTTCCCTTATAAACCTTCGGACCACCGGTGCCTGTGATAAAAAATGTTGCGGCTGCATGTTTTATTGCAGATACATCACTTGCAGCAAACCTGGTAGCAATGGCTTTATTAGCCAGATGATTATCAACAACATCGTTTGCAATTCTGGTAATGCCTTCCGTACCGCCCAATCTTTCATAGAGTGATGCGCTCATCATCCTTCTCCTAGTGTTTACGTGGTTTTTTGTTCATTTCCTTGCTTATCAAGGCAAATATAACTTAGCATCAATAGAAGGCGTTAAGTAGTACAGATTCTGTAGTAGAGAAGCTATTACTCCTAACACACTGAATAAAATGAAAACATTATGAAACTTTATGGTCAATTCTGCCCTTTGGCGCAGGCAACACAATTATTGTGTGAGCGCTGGACCTTGCTAATAGTGAGGGAATTAATTGCAGGCAGCACCCGATTTAGTGAATTACAAAAAGGTGTGCCGTTAATGTCGCCAAGTTTATTATCGACACGATTGAAACAGTTGATGAAGGCAGGCGTTGTCAAACTGGATGATACTGACAATTATCACAGGTATAACCTGACACCAGCCGGGCTTGAATTGCGTCCTGTTGTTGAACTACTGGGCGCATGGGGTCATCGTTGGGCGCAATCTGATTTAAGCGAAGGCGATTTAGATGCGGGCTTGTTGATGTGGGATATGCGTCGGACTATTGAACCTTCTATTTTTCCGGCTCATCGCATCGTGGTTCAGTTTGAATTTTATGATGCACCCAGCGGCGCACAGGAGTGGTGGCTGATTTCGGAGAACGGTGAAGTCGACTTATGCCTGACTGACATTGGTTATGACATTGATATCATTATTCAATGCTCATTGAAGACGATGACCGAAGTATGGATTTGTAAACAAACGTTTAACGATGCGGTAAAACATGGCGACATAAAAGTCATGGGCGATCCGGAACTGACCCGTAAACTTCAAAACTGGCTACGATCCAGCCCCTTGTCAAAACTTGGCAGCCTTGAAACATTACCTGAATTAAACTGGGATTATGCTAAAGCTGATTCTACAAGAAGCCGTTAAAAAACACCTGCCGCATTGCCTTTATCAGGCACTGTTAAATAAATAAACGGCAACTATCACTGTTATTAACCAAAGACCAATCGCAGCATAAAGCAGGGAGCGTTTTGACATGCCTTTTTCTTGTTATAAAAAAATAAAAAAAGCAGGTGGCGCAGGAGTGCCACCCGCCAAATGGAGTGAAGATTAACAGCAGTTACCTTCCTTGACTCCAGTCTTGCGCAGTATGCTGCTAAGCGGACAGAAATTTGTAATACCGCTTTGAGCCAGGTTTAGTCCAACAAAAGCAGACAACCCGATCCAGTAGGGGTGAACATAATGTGCCAGCGCTATACCTACCAGCACCATAATTCCAGCAACTAAATGTACGATACGATCGACAGTCATAATTTTCTCCAGAGTTACATTTTGTAAGAGACTTGAACATTAATTACATTTTGCTCCAGCTCGATAACATTACCGGAGCCGCTATTCGATGTAATTTCGTTATTAAATGCGTGGACGTAAGACAGCGTTCCTTCAACACGTTTACCCAGCTTGCGCGTAGCACCGAGTGATGCATGCATTTCAGTAACCGCCAGTGAACCGAGATTGGTGTCAACATCTTCAGGACCTATAGGCGACTCACCATAGTTGAGTCCTGCACGAACAGTAGTTTTGTCATTGATATTTTTTTGCACACCCAGTGCAAATACAACCTGATCATCCCAGCCAAAATTCATGGCGCTTGCACCAGCAGGCGTGTTAAATGCAACACGATCCAGCACATCGGAGAAACCAATATATTTAATATCTGCTTCAACAAGTAAATCGCCTGCGGGTTTATATGCAAGCCCTATGCTTAACATTTGGGGCGCATCCATAGCCATGGAGTAAGCGCCGGCCGGTGTATTCCAGTGGAATGTACTCATGGATTGTTTACTGACATAAGATGCGCCGAATTGCATGGCGTCATTGAACTTATAGATCATGCCCAGCGTGAAACCAAAACCATAAACCTGATTTTGTGGCAGCTGAAACGATGAGTTAGCCATAGCTAAACTTTGATAATCGATATTCAGGGATGCACCAAGTGCCAGTTTATCGTCAACTTGATATGAAAAACCGGGCGCTATTTTATAGAACTGTTTGGTAGTAACAACACTCTGATTTCCAGGTGCAGCTGTCATGATATCCGCAAAGTCCACACCCATACCAGATAAGCCGGCCATGCCCATACCGAAGGTCAATTGGTCGTCAATTTTCAGG
>JBFHPZ010000353.1:0-3441 GCA_041592495.1 Gammaproteobacteria bacterium
AGTGCCAGCGGCGGCTTATCTGGTGAAGCAGGCCGACAAGGTTCTCGCCTACAGCGGTGACACATCCACTAACGATACCCTGTGGCAGGCCCTGAATCGGCAAAGCAATGTGGACATGCTGATAGTAGAGTCCGCCTTCGCCAATCATGATCTGCAACTGGCGAATCTGGCGCGGCACTATTGCCCCAGCCTGCTGGCGGCGGATTTGAAAAAGCTCAAACATCGCCCCAAGCTGGGTATCTCCCATCTAAAACCCGGTGAAGAAAAACGCATCATGGAAGAATGCCGAACGCTATTGGGCAAAGACTGGGAACTGCATCAGTTAGCCAGTGGTGATGTTTTTCAGATATAATCAGCGCCTCTTTTCACATTATCGAAAATAATTTTCATGTTTGATGGCTTATCAGAACGCCTCGGGAAGACGATCAAGAATCTTCGCGGCCAGGGGCGATTAACCGAAGACAATATCAAGGATACCCTGCGCGAAGTGCGTATGGCGCTACTGGAAGCGGACGTTGCCCTGCCGGTGGTGCGTGATTTTGTCGATCGCGTCAAACAACGGGCCATAGGGCAGGAAGTGCTTACCAGCCTGTCACCCGGCCAGGCCCTGATCAAGGTAGTGAATGATGAACTGGTCGCCACCATGGGTGAGGCCAATGAGGCCCTGAACCTCAAATCCCAGCCACCGGCTGTTGTATTGATGGCAGGTCTGCAGGGTGCCGGTAAAACCACCACTGTGGCCAAGCTGGCGAAATTGCTCAAGGAACGTCATAACAAAAAAGTCATGGTCGTAAGTTGCGACGTTTACCGCCCGGCGGCGATTAAACAGCTGCAAACCCTGGCACAGCAGGTAGGGGTTAGTTTCTTCCCCAGCGACAAGGATCAGGATCCGGTGGCCATTGCCAGTGCCGCCATTGACCAGGCACGCAAACAATTCCAGGATGTGCTGCTGGTGGATACCGCCGGTCGTCTGCATATCGATGCCGAAATGATGCAGGAAATCCAGCGCATCCACAGTGCCATCAAGCCGGTGGAAACCCTGTTTGTGGTTGATAGCATGACCGGTCAGGATGCCGCCAATACCGCCAAAGTATTTAATGATAGTCTCGAGCTCACCGGTGTAGTACTGACCAAGACCGATGGTGATGCCCGTGGCGGCGCAGCCCTGTCCATACGCCAGATTACTGGCAAGCCCATCAAGTTCCTCGGCGCCGGTGAAAAAGTGGACGCCCTGGAGCCTTTCCATCCCGATCGCCTGGCTTCCCGTATTCTGGGCATGGGCGTCGTGCTCAGCCTGGTGGAAGAGGCCGAACGCAAGGTCGATAAGGACAAGGCGGCCAAGCTGGCGAAAAAAGTACAGTCCGGCAAGTCCTTTGATTTCAATGATCTGAAAGATCAGCTGGAACAGATGATGAACATGGGCGGACTCGGTGGCCTGCTGGACAAATTACCCGGCATGGGGCAATTGCCCGGTAATGTAAAGGACAAGGTCAATGACAAGGATATCAAGCGTATGATTGCCATTATCCAGTCCATGACCCCCAAGGAACGCTCATTTCCCGATGTGATCAAGGGGTCCAGAAAGCGTCGAATCGCTACCGGCTCCGGGGTTGAGGTACAGGATGTGAATCGCCTGATCAAGCAGCACATGCAAATGAGCAAGATGATGAAGAAATTCTCCAAGGGCGGCATGGCGAAAATGATGCGGGGCCTGAAAGGACGACTGCCGACCGGTATGGGTTTTTAGTCGCTAGCTGGGAATCCATCAGTCTTTTTAACAGGCTATTGAAAAACCTTTGGGTTTTTCCCCGATTTCACTTGCCACAGGCGTACCAAGTCGCTAAAATTCCGCGTTTCCTACGGCCGGGTACGGTCTGTAAACAGGTTCATCCTAACGAATTTTGAGATAGAAGCTAATGGTAACCATTCGTTTAACACGTGGTGGCGCTAAAAAACGCCCCTTTTATCATGTCATCGTAACTGACTCACGCAGCCGTCGTGACGGTCGTTATATTGAACGTGTGGGCTTTTTCAATCCACTGGCTCGCGGTGCTGAAAAGCGCCTGGAACTGAGCATGGAGCGCGTAGATCACTGGGTTTCACAGGGTGCAGGCACATCTGACCGTGTTGCAACTCTGATCAAAGAGGCTCGCAAGGCTGCAAACGCCTAAGCTCGACGATTATTCAGGCCCTATGGCTGGGAATAAGCAAGAGCTGCTGGACGTCGGAAAAATTTCCGGGGTTTTTGGGATAAAAGGCTGGGTCAAGGTTTTTTCATATACAGACCCAATAGAAGGAATCTCGAATTACAGTCCCTGGCAGTTAAAACTCAAGGGACAATGGCGCGAATATGAAGTGGAAGCTTCGCAGCGCCAGGGTAAGACCATCGTTGCCAAGTTGAAGGGCATAGATGATCGCGACCAGGCCCAGTTGTTAACCGGTGCTTTGGTTGCGATATATCCAGATCAGCTGGACGAGCTGGATGAAGATGAATACTACTGGCATCAGCTCGAAGGGCTGCAAGTGATTAATAAAGAAGGTGTCGTCATGGGCATCGTCAGTCACATGCTGGCTACCGGCGCCAATGATGTTATGGTGGTCAAGGGTGATAAGGAACACTTGATTCCGTTCACACAGGGCCACGCAGTAGAAAAAGTCGATCTCACAGCCGGTGTCATTACGGTTGACTGGGACCCGGACTTCTAGCCGGGAAAATGGATAATGATACGATTTGATGTAGTGACATTGTTCCCGGAAATGGTGAACAGTGTTGCCGAAGTCGGTGTACTGGGACGGGCCATCAGGCAAAACCTGATAGAGCTGAAATGCTGGAACCCGCGGGATTTTACCCATGACAGGCACCGCACCGTGGATGATCGACCCTATGGCGGTGGTCCCGGTATGCTGATGAAGGTAGAGCCTTTACGTGATGCGATCCATGCAGCACGGCAGGCGGCACCGGAACAGAGTAAGGTCGTTTATCTCAGCCCCCAGGGCCGACCGCTGACACAACAGGCGGTTAAGGCACTGGCCAAGCTGCCCGGTTTGATACTCATTGCCGGACGTTACGAAGGCATAGATGAACGCATCATCGAGACGGAAGTCGATGAGGAATGGTCGATAGGCGACTATGTGTTAAGCGGTGGTGAACTGCCGGCACTGGTTTTGATCGACGCAGTTGCACGAATGATCCCCGGTGTATTGGGTGATGAAGATTCGGCGGAACTGGATTCCTTTATGAATGGATTGCTGGATTGCCCGCATTACACCCGACCGGAAGAAATTGACGGTCACCGAGTACCGGAGGTGTTATTGGCAGGCAACCACAAGGCCATTGAACAATGGCGCATGAAACAGGCTCTGGGTCGTACCTGGTTGAAACGACCGGAACTATTGACTGAATTAGCGCTGTCAGATGAACAGCAAAAGCTGCTGAAGGAA